>JANQIO010000236.1 GCA_028282105.1 Halieaceae bacterium
AAAGTCAGCGTCGGGTCCAGGAGCTGGTCAAGCTGGAACATCAGTGGCCGCGTATCTTTTCCTTGTGCTTGATGAGCTGTCGGTCGAGCTTGTCCGCCAGCATATCGATGGCGGCGTACATGTCCTCCGACTCCGCGTTGGCGAAGATGTCGGCGCCGGACACATGTACCGTTGCCTCGGCTTTCTGTACAAGCTTTTCCACAATCAGGGTCACATCCGTATTGGTGATCTGGTCAAAATGTCGCTGCAGCCGATCAAACTTGGTGAGCACGTATTCCCGCAGGGCGGGCGTAACTTCTACATGGTGACCGCTGATTGTGATTTGCATATGTCGCTCCTGTTACGCATGCGCGCCGCCGGTGCCAACTGTTATACCAGGCGTTTGCGCTCGTTTGACGGTGGAATCACCAGGGACTCGCGATACTTGGCGATCGTCCTGCGTGCCACCTTGATGCCCTGTTCGGCGAGCAGGTTGGTGATTTTGCTGTCGCTTAAGGGTTTTCTCGGGTTCTCGGCGGCAATCAGTTTTTTGATCAAGGCCCTGATCGCCGTTGAGGAACACTCTCCACCCGAGGCCGTATTGACGTGGCTGGAGAAAAAATACTTGAGTTCGAAGATGCCGCGTGGGGTATGCATATATTTCTGGGTGGTGACCCGCGATATGGTGGACTCGTGCATCTCCACGGCTTCGGCAATATCGTGCAGAACCAGCGGCTTCATGGCCTCCTCACCGTATTCGAGGAAGCCGCGCTGGTGCTCGACTATTCGCGTTGCCACTTTCATAAGGGTTTCATTGCGGCTCTGCAGGCTCTTCAGGAACCAGCGCGCTTCCTGCAGGTTGTCGCGCATATAGGTGTTATCCGCGCTGTTGTCGGCGCGTTTCACCAGGCCGGCATAGTCGGCGTTAATCTTGAGCCGCGGCGCGATGTCGGGATTCAGCTCCACCACCCAGGCGCCGTTTTTCTTGCTGACAAAGACATCCGGCACCACGTACTCGGTATTGTCGCTGCCAATCGCCTGGCCGGGGTTGGGGTTGAGCGACTGGATCAGCGCCAGTACTTCGCGCAGCTCCGGCTCGCGAATCTTGCTGCGGCGAATCAGCTGCGCGTAGTCCCGGTTGCCCAACAGATTCATATAGCGGTTCACCACCAGCCGCGCCTCGGCGAGGAAAGGGGTATCTGCAGGGAGCTGGTGCAGCTGCACCAGCAGGCACTCGCGCAGGTCGTGGGTGCAAACGCCTGCGGGATCGAACTGCTGCAGCCGGTGCAGGACGGCCATCACCTCATCGAGTTCAACCTCGAGGTCTGCCGCCAGTCCACTCCAGATGTCTTCGATACCCGCGGTGAGCCGGCCATTGTCATCAGTGGCGTCGATGATTGCCATAGCGATCACCCGATCGGTGTCCGACAATCGGGTCAGGTTGAGCTGCCACAGCAGGTGGTCACCCAGGGTTTCACCACTGGAATTGCGGCTGTCGAAATCGAAATCACCGTCTGGGCCAGGCCCGGAGGCGGCGCCCACCGTGGACTGGTAGACGTCCTCCCACTGGGTATCCACCGGCAGCTCATCGGGGATCTGGGCGTCAAAATCGGACAGCTCGCGCTCGTCGCTGGTGACTGGCTCGGCATCGCCGCGTACTTCAGGTTCCGGCGCTTCGGCGGGCTCGACCTCGCCCGCATCCTCGACATCCAGCATGGGGTTGGTCTCCAGGGCTTCCTGGATCTCCTGCTGCAGGTCGAGGGTAGAGAGCTGGAGCAGCTTGATAGCCTGCTGCAGCTGGGGTGTCATTACCAGCTGTTGGCCAAGCTTTAATTGTAGGGACTGTTTCATAGTTTGGTGGGCTGCTCCCTGCGGTCAGTGTAGCCCTGCTGCTGAAGTGAGGCAACTTTGGCATGAAACTAGCATGGCTTTAATGGGCGGATGCACTCCCTGCTGAGAAAAGTTGGTGAAAATGTGAGCGATTCCCCAGACTGGGGCTCAGCCGGGCCGGTATTTACAGGCGGAATTCATCGCCCAGGTAGACCTTGCGGACCTGGTCGTCGGCGAGAATGTCCTCCGCGCTGCCGGCGGCAATAATATGGCCTTCACCGACAATGTAAGCCTTCTCGCAGATATCGAGGGTCTCGCGTACGTTGTGATCGGTGATCAGAACGCCAATGCCCCGCGCCTGCAGATGGGAGATGATCTGCTTGATGTCGTTTACCGAAATCGGGTCGACCCCGGCAAACGGTTCGTCCAGCAGGATGAAATCCGGCTCATTGGCCAACGCCCGGGCGATCTCCACCCGCCGTCGCTCACCGCCAGACAGTGACATGCCCGCGCTGTCGCGAATATGGGTAATGTGGAACTCTTCCAGCAACTCCTCGACCCGCGCCAGGCGCTGGCTGCGCTTGAGATCGCGGCGGTGCTCGAGAATCGCCATCAGGTTGTCCTTGACCGACAGCTTGCGGAAGATGGACGCCTCCTGGGGCAGATAGCCAATGCCCTTGCGGGCCCGGCCATGCATGGGCAGCCGTGTCAGGTCCTGGCCGTCGATGGTAATCAGCCCGCGGTCCGCCGGGATAATGCCGACGATCATATAGAAGCAGGTGGTCTTACCGGCACCGTTGGGGCCGAGCAGCCCAACGATCTGGCCGCTCTCTATTTCCAGGCTGACATCGCGCACCACGGGCCGGCCGCGGTAGCTCTTGGCAAGATTGCTGGCGGTGAGAACGGCCAAGGGGGGTGCGCCTATTCTTCCTCTTCCAGTCTCTGGGGAGGAATAACGACAATCACACGCTTGTCGGATTCCGCGGCGGCTTTGACCAGCTGTTCGCTGATGAAGTAATCGATCAGGTCGCCCTGCACGATGGAGCCATCCTGGTCGACCTGGGCGTTCTCTCGAAGCTGTACCCGCTCTTCGCTGCGGAAGTACTCGATGATATCGCCGTGTGCGTGCATCAGCGGGCTGTCGGGCTCGGGCTGTTGCTGCATGCGTGCCGGCGAGCCTTCCGCAACGATGCGTTCGGCTTCGTTTTCCAGACGGTAGAAGGTGATGCGGTCTGCAGTAATCTTGATGGTGCCCTGCACCAGTTCCACGTTGCCCTGGTACACCGTGCGCCCGGTTTTCTCGTCGCGCAGGGCTTCGTCGGTGGTGATATGGATGGGTTGCTCGGTGTCATCCGGGAGCGCCCGGGACGCCGCGCTACCCAGCAGCAGGGTCAGCGTAGCGACCATCGCTACGGCCGTGCGCCCGCTGTGATCCCTGCCCAAAAATATCGCCATGGCGCCAGTATAGAGCCTGATCCGGTACCGCTTGAAGCGCAGTCGCCGTGAAAAGTTCATGACCCGCTGTCGTGCAGAAACGGCCTGCGCGCGTCCTCCAGCAGGTTTTGCGCGTCGAGGATAAACTCGCAGGCTTCGCGCACCGCTCCCAGTCCGCCGGCACGCTGGCTGCGCCAGTCCGCCTGGGAGGCGACGAAGTCGTCGCCGCTGGCCACGGTCATACCGAGGCCCACCGCCTGTATAGCGCCGAGGTCGGGCAGGTCATCGCCCATGTAGGCGACTTGCTCAAGGGACAGTTGTGTGCCCGCCAGAATCTCCATCAGCGCATCCAGCTTGTCATCTCTACCCTGGACAATACGCTCGATGCCGAGTTCCCCGGCGCGTCGCTCCACGATGCTGGAGCTGCGGCCGGTGATAATGGCCACTTCGATGCCGGCGGCCTGCAACAGCTTGATGCCCAGGCCGTCCGGAGTGTAGAAGGCCTTCAGCTCTTCGCCGGTATTGCCATAGTAGAGCCGGCCATCGCTGAGTACGCCGTCCACGTCCAGCACCAGCAGGCGGACACGGCGTGCCTTCTCCAGTGCCAGGCTCATACCACGCCCGCCTTGAGGATGTCCTGCAGTTTGATGACGCCGGTGGGACGCTGTTCCTGATCCACGGCGATCAGGCCGGTGATGGTGCGCTCCTCCATGATGTGCAGGGCTTCGGCGGCGAGGATTTCCTTGTCTATGGTAACCGGGTGGGCGCTCATCACGGTCTCGATCGCGGTGTTGTGTATATCCATCTCGTTGTCCAGCGCCCGGCGCAGGTCGCCGTCGGTAAACACGCCCAGCAGGCGACCGTTATCGTCCAGCACGGTGGTAAGGCCCAGGCCCTTGCTGCTGACTTCGATCAACGCCTCGTCCAGCAGGGTGCCGGCGGTGACACGCGGCAATTCATCGCCGCCGTGCATGATGTCATCCACTTTCAGTAACAGCTTGCGGCCCAGGGCGCCGGCCGGGTGTGAAAACGCGAAGTCCTCCGCGGTAAAGCCACGGGCCTCCAGCAATGCGATTGCCAGGGCGTCACCGGCTACCAGGGTCACCGTGGTGCTGGAGGTGGGCGCCAGGTCCATGGGGCAGGCCTCCTTGGCGACACGGGTGTCGAGGTTGACCTCGGCGGCCCGGGCCAGCACCGAATCAGGATTGCCCGTCATGGTAATCAGCGGCACGGCCATGCGCTTAAGCAGCGGCAAGAGCGTCACCACCTCACTGGTAGAGCCGCTGTTGGAGAGCGCGATAACACTGTCCTGGCTGGTGATCATGCCAAGGTCGCCGTGGCTGGCCTCCCCGGGGTGAACAAAAAATGCCGGCGTGCCGGTGCTGGCCAGGGTGGCGGCGATTTTGGTGCCGATATGACCCGACTTGCCCATGCCGGTGACCACGACCCGGCCCTGGGTGTTGAGAAGAATTTCACAGGCGCACGTGAAGGAATCATCGAGTCGCTCGAGCAGGTCGCTGATGGCATCGCGCTCGAGTTCAACGGTACGGCGCACGGCACCGAGAAAATCGGGGTTTTCGGGTCTGGACACGGATGGTTTCCGGGGGCTTAGCGGGCGGTGTTGTAAAGCCAGTAATAATACAGCGCGTAGAGCAGGAGAAACAGTACGCCCATGCCGCGGCCGATCTGGTGTTCACGCGGCGCACCGCCGGTCACGGCGCTCCTGATGGTGGTGGCGTACAGCCCACCCGCCAGTAACAGCGTGATTCCGAGCATGGAGGCATAGTCGCGCAGCAGCACTTCCTGCCCCAGCGATTGGGTCTCGAACAAACCCGGTAAGGACATGACGCCCAGCAGGTTGAAGAGGTTGGAGCCCATGACATTGCCCAGGGCGATCTCGGCATGACCCTTCATAGCGCTGGCCAGTGAGGCCGCCAGCTCGGGCAGGCTGGTGCCCACTGCGACAATCGACAGGCCGATCACCAGGGGGCTGACGCCGAGCTCCAGCGCTATATTGCTGGCGCCCCACACCAGCACTTTGGAGCTAATCACCAGCAGCACCAGGCCGATGCCAAAGCTGGCCCAGGCCCGGGTGGGGCTCATATGCGGCAGTTCCTCGACATTCGCCTCTTCCTCGGCGTTGGGGTCGTGGGACTGGGAGCGGATCATCTCGAACAGGATAAAAGCCAGGGCGCCCAGCATCAGTAGTCCGTCAATCCAGGTCAGTTCCAGGTCGAGCAGCAGCAGGCCACAGCCAAGGGTGACGGCCAGCAGGGTAGGTAACTCGCGGCGCAGCCGGTTGCGATGGACCGGCAGTGGCGCGATTAATACGGTGATGCCGAGCACCAGGCCAACATTGGCCATATTGGAGCCGATGGCATTGCCCACAGCTAGGTCGCCGGCGCCATACAGGGCGGCGTTGATGCTGACCAACACTTCAGGTGCCGAAGTGCCCAGGGAAACAATGGTGAGGCCAATCAGGATGGGCGACATACCCATGTTGTCCGCGATGGCGGCGGCTCCGGCGACAAACAGGTCAGCGCTCCAGACCAGGATGATAAAGCCGACCAGAATGGCGGCCGAAGCGATCAGCATAAAGTGTCTATTCCTGTTACAGTATCGCCGCTGCTGAAAGCGACCGCCTGAACCCGCGTGCTTGCTCCGAAGGCGTTTGACACTTCTGTGAACCTCCGTCGAGCGAACTTGTTGTGGTTGTCGTAGTCAAAGCAAGAGTCAAAGCAAGAGTCAAAGCACGGGTCAAAGCAAAGGCCAAATCGAAAGACAAAGTGAAAGCCAAAACGAAAGCCAAAACGAAAGCCAGTACGAAAGCCAAAACCCAGGTCAAAACCTAAGCCAATCGCGACTTGAGTGCGGCCAAACAGGGGCTCTCCTTTTGACTCGACTGCGGCTCGACTGCGGCTCGACTGCGGCTCGACTGCGGCTCAAGTCGCGGCCCGAATAGCAGTCCAAGCTCGACGAGACATCGTATCATGCCGCAGGCGCTGCATTATATAAGCGTGCCAGGGCTAAGGAAACGGACAGCAAACACCGTGATTGGCCCCCTGATCGAACCCAGGAACCGTGCAATCTAACAGGATGACTATGAACGCGCTGCTCCCCAACATCACCCGAATCTCCGCCCTCGCACTCGCCCTGCTAGTTGCTCTGGGCATGGCGCCGCTCGCCTCCGCCGTAGCAGAGGAGCCGGCGACACCTGACGCCTACCAGGTCATCGAACACACCACCGACCAGGTGATGGCGCTGGTGCAGGAAGCCAGTAGCTACGCCGATGAAGATCCGGAGCGCTACTTCCGCGAATTGCAGGCAGTGCTCGATGAAGTAGTGGATTTTGCCTACTTCTCCCGTGCCGTTATGGGCCCCTATGCCAGCCGCAAGCGCTATCAATCGCTCAGCCCTGAGGGCAAGAAGGAACTGCGCAGCCAGGTGAGCCGCTTTACGGAAGTGATGCGCGAGGGCCTGGTGCGCACTTACGGCAAGGGCTTGCTGGCGTTCGGCGGCAGCCGGGTGGAGGTACAGCGGCCAGACGAAGGTGAGGAACTGGGTGACAAGGCGGAGATTCGCCAGCTCATCTACAGTGACGCCCCCGAACCCTATGTCATCGAGTACCAGATGCGTCGTGGTAAGGATGGCAGCTGGCGCCTGCGCAACCTGATCGTTGAAACCATCAACCTGGGCGTTATTTATCGCAACCAGTTCCAGGCCGCTGCCCAGGATGCAAACGGCGATATCAATTCAGTCATCGACAACTGGACCACGCCAGAAAGCGATGCCACGGCGGGCTGATTTAGCGGTAGGGGCCAGGTCATCGCGGCTCGCTATTGGCAGGGTTTTCTCCTAAACTTCACGCTTTTTTCGCTGTGGGGAAAATCATGCAGGCGCAGGAACTGCAGACACTGTTGACCGAGGAATTGCCAGGCTGTGAGGTGGAAGTCCGCAGCGAGGGCAGCCACTACGACATCCTGGTCATTGGCGAGATGTTCGATGGCCTGCGGCCAGTGCAAAAGCAGCAGGCGGTTTACAAGGTACTCAACCCGCTGATCACCAGCGGCAGTATTCACGCGGTCAATATTCGTACCCATACGCCGGCCGAGTGGCAGGCTCTCAACAGCTGAGCCCAGCCGTGCCCGGTGTACTCACGCTCGCCCTTACCAAGGGGCGAATCCTCAAGGAGACCCTGCCGCTACTGGCACGGGCAGGGATCGTGCCGGCCGAAGATATCGCCTCCAGCCGCAAGCTGGTGTTCGACTGCACCAGGCCCGGGGTCAGGCTGCTGGTGCTGCGGGGCACCGACGTACCGACCTATGTGCGCCACGGTGCCGCCGACCTCGGGGTGGTGGGTAAGGATATCCTGCTGGAGCAGGGGGCGGACGATCTCTATGAACCCCTGGACCTCGGCATTGCGCGCTGCCGGCTGATGACGGCAGCGCCGCTCGGTTGGTCCCCCGGGGTCGGGCGACTGCGGGTGGCGACAAAATTTATCACCGTGGCACGCCAGTTTTTCGCGGACCAGGGCCGCCACGCCGACTTTATCAAGCTCTATGGTGCCATGGAGCTGGCGCCGCTGATGGGGCTGGCCGATGTAATCGTGGATATTGTGGACACCGGCAACACCCTGAAAGCCAATGGCCTGGAACCCCTGGACCTGATTGCTGATATCAGCACCCGGCTGGTGGTGAATAAGGCCTCAATGCGCAGCTACCCACTGGAAATTGATGCGCTGGTCGCGGAGTTGCGGGAGGCCGTATCCTGATGCGAAGACTCGATACCCGAGACCCCAGCTTTCGGCAGCAGCTGGACCAGCTCACCGCCTGGCAAGACAGCGTGGATCGCGAGGTCGTCACCGCTGTCGATGGCATCGTCGACGACATCATCGCCCGCGGTGATGCTGCCCTGCTGGAGTACACGGCGCGTTTCGATGGCGTTGAACAGGACAGTGTCGCGGCCCTGGAGATTGGCCGTGACCGACTGCAGGCCGCGCTGGACGGTCTGGCGGTTGCCGAGCGCGGTGCGCTGGAAGTCGCCGCCCGCCGCATCGAGGACTACCACCGACGCCAGGTGGGGGACTCCTGGCACTACCAGGACGGCACCGGTAGCGTGCTGGGCCAGAAAATTACCGCCATGGCCAGGGTGGGTGTGTACGTGCCGGGCGGCAAGGCCAGTTATCCCTCCTCGGTGCTGATGAACGTCATCCCCGCCAGGGTCGCCGGTGTCGGCGAGATCATCATGGTGGTCCCCACGCCGGGAGGGGAGATCAACCCGCTGGTGTTAGCGGCCGCGGCATTGGCAGGCGCCGATCGTGTGTTCGGTATCGGCGGCGCCCAGGCGGTGGCTGCGCTGGCCTATGGCACCGAAACCGTGCCGCGGGTAGACAAGATTGTCGGCCCCGGCAATATCTACGTGGCGACGGCCAAGCGCCGGGTATTCGGCCAGGTGGGCATCGACATGGTGGCCGGGCCGTCGGAGATTCTGGTGATTTGCGATGGCGAGACGCCCGCAGACTGGATTGCCATGGACCTGTTCTCCCAGGCCGAGCACGACGAAAATGCCCAATCGATCCTGGTGTCGCCGGACGCTGAGTTCCTGGACGCGGTGCAGGCGAGTATCGATCGTCTGCTTCCGGACATGTCGCGGGCGGACATCATCCGCAAGTCCCTGGAATCCCGCGGCGCCATGGTGCTGTGCCGCGATCTGCAGGAGGCCGCAGCGGTGTCCAACCAGGTGGCGCCGGAGCACCTGGAGCTGTCGCTGGCAGCGCCAGATGAACTGTTGCCGTTTATTGAGCACGCCGGCGCGATCTTCCTGGGCCGCTACAGCGCCGAGGCCCTGGGGGACTACTGCGCCGGCCCCAACCATGTATTACCGACGTCGGGTACGGCGCGCTTTTCTTCACCGCTGGGGGTTTATGACTTCCAGAAACGCAGCTCGCTGATCCAGTGCAGCCGGGAAGGGATTGCGCAGCTGGCGCCGGTGGCTGCCACCCTGGCCCGCGGTGAATCGCTGGAGGCGCACGCCCTGTCTGCCGAGTACCGCCTGTCGGAAGCCGACGACTAAGCAGCGTTTGCTCAGCTGCTGCGTGGTGGTCGCGAGCCGACGATCACGTTGAGGTTGAACTCCTCGGCACCTCTCACCAGGCTCAGCTCTACTTCGTCACCCGGACGCAGCAAGGCGATTTGGGTCATCGTCAGCCTGCCGTCCACTACCGGCTCCATATCGATGTGGGTGATGATGTCGCCTTCGCGGATGCCATTGCGGGCAGCAGGCCCCTCCGGGTGGGTGCCGGTGACCAGCAGTGAGGGCGTATCCGAGCCGGTCATGAAGATGTTCTGCACGTCCAGCCCCATCCAGCCGCGAATCACCCGCCCGTAGGCCACCAGGTCCTGGGCCACGCCCATGGCAAGGTCAGCGGGAGTGGCCAGGCCGATGCCCGTAAACTCTCGGCTGCGCGAGAAAGTGGCGGCATTGATGCCCAACAGCCGGCCCTCGGTATCGATGAGCGCGCCGCCGGAATTGCCTTCGTTGATGGCGGCATCGGTCTGAATGAAATCCTCGTAGGTGCTGAGCCTGAGCCCATAGCGGCCCAGGGCCGAGACAATGCCCTGCGACACGGAGTGGCCGAAGCCGTAGGGGTTGCCAATGGCCAGCACCACGTCACCGACCCGCGCCTGGTCCGGGTTGCCGAAGCTGATCGCCTGGATGTCTTCCATATCGATTTTGAGCACTGCCAGGTCGGTGTCAGCGTCGCTGCCCACCACTTCTGCCAGGGCGGTACGGCCATCGTGGAGTCGCACCAGGATCTGGTCGGCGCCGGAGATAATGTGGCCGCTGGTCAAAATCAGCCCCTGCGGAGACACGATAACGCCGGAGCCCAGGGAACGCTGCAGGCGCTCGCGGCGGCGGTTGTTGTTGTTGAGAAAGCGGCGGTAGGCCGGGTCTTCGAGGATCGGCGGCACCCGCTCCTGCACCAGTTTGGCGGTGTAAATATTGACCACGGAGGGAATGGCGCGCTGTACCGCCGCAGCAAAGCTCACTCTGGGATTCTGTTGCACCAATTCGGCAGCCGTGGGCACGGCGCCAGGCTTCTGGGCCGCGGTCCACTGCAGAATCAGGGCGGCCGCCAGGATGCCGGCCACGGCGGGCCAGGTGATAAACTGAACTACGCTTCGCATGGACAGCCTGTTCGATGCAGGAGCGCGAAATTATACACCTGGCACCAGACGGGAGCATGCAGTATGGCTGTGACATTGGCACAACTCACCGCGACCTTTGATCGCATCCTGGAACCGTCGCGCTTCCGGGATTATGCGCCCAATGGGCTGCAGGTGGAGGGCCGCAGCGAGGTGAAACGGCTGGTCAGCGGTGTCACCGCCTGCCAGGCGCTGGTGGATGCCGCTGTGGCCGATGGCGCCGACGCCCTGCTGGTTCATCACGGCTACTTCTGGCGCAACGAAGCGCCGGTGTTGACGGGTATGAAGCGGCGCCGCATCGCCGCGCTGCTGGAAAGTGAACTCAGCCTGTTCGGCTACCACCTGCCGCTGGATGCGCACCCCGAGTACGGCAACAACGCGACGCTGGCGGCCCGACTGGGTATCACTGTAGAAGAAGCCCTGCATCCCGGGGACCCGGCTGCCGTCGGCAATGTAGGCAGTCTGGCCACGGATACCCCGGTCAAACACTTCCTGGCGACTGTGGCGCAGCAACTGGACCGGGAACCCCTGCACATCGGTGACCCGGAGCGGCAGGTGCGGCGCATTGCCTGGTGTACCGGTGGCGCCCAGGGTTACATCGAAGCGGCGGTGGCGGCGGGCGCTGACCTCTATCTTACCGGTGAAGCTTCAGAGCAGACGGTTCACGTGGCCCGCGAAGAGGGCATCGAGTTCGTCGCCGCGGGGCACCACGCCACCGAGCGCTACGGCGTTCAGGCGCTGGGGGAGGCGGTGGCGGCAGAGCTGGGGCTGGAACATCGTTTTATCGATATCGATAACCCGGTCTAAGGTGGCGCCTCAGGCGCTTTTCTCCACCTCTTCCAGGTCCTCGGTGACCGCCGGTTCCTCAACAACGGCGGGCTCTGCCGTGACGAAATCCTCGCCGCTGCTGACGCGGGATTTGTCGAGACCGAACTCCTCGTTGAGCACGCCCGAGGCATAGGGTGAGGCCTTGGGCGCGTAATCCAACGGCGCCTGTACGGCTGCCGGGTCAGGCTCCGGTGCGCCAATCTGCGAAAGGCCGGCCTCCGGGATGCTGCGCAGGATGGTGCCGGCCTCGTCATCGCAGAGCTCGCTGGCCCCGCTGGCGAGGTGGTTGTGTACGTCGCGATAGCTCTCGGCAAGGTTGTTAAGCAGCTTGGCGGTGCCTGCAAAATGCTCCACGACCTCGTGCTGGTAGTCCTTCTGCTGTTGCAACAGCTTGTCCACGCTGCGCTCCAGCTCTCGCTGCTTGCGACCGTCAAAGGAGTAGCGGCGCGCGATCAGGGCGCCGAGACCGCCGCCGACCAGCAGCGCCAGGACTGCGGTCATCAGGAGACTGCTCAATTCGTACACGGGCTTACCTCGCTGTCTGTGAAGCGCCAGTATAGCGGCTTCCCCCTGGGGGCTTAAGACCTCATTGCACCACCCCGGGGTGCTCGTTAAAGTGTGCGCCCATGACGGCACAGGACTGCAGTCCATTGCAGCGCTATGCGCGGGACCTGGAGCGGGAGGATTTTCAGGAGGACCCCGCCCAGCGCCATGCGGTGGAGAAACTCGACGCGCTCTACCAGCAGCTGGTTGCTGCCGAGCGCGAGCAGCAGCAGCGCTCCACGCTGGCTGCGGCCTGGCGGCGCTGGCGCGGCGAACGCCCGCAGCCGATACGCGGGCTGTACCTGTGGGGCGGCGTGGGCCGCGGCAAAACCTATCTGGTGGACACTTTCCACGACTGCCTGCCCTTTGAGCGTAAGCTGCGCATCCACTTCCACCGCTTTATGCAGCGTGTTCACGCCGAGCTGACAGAATTGGAGGGCGAAACCAACCCGCTGGAACACATCGCCGACCGCCTCGCCGAGCAGGCCAGGGTGCTGTGTTTCGATGAGTTCTTTGTTTCCGATATTACCGACGCCATGATCCTTGGCGGCTTGATGGAGGCACTGTTCGAACGCGGGGTCACACTGGTGGCTACCTCCAATATCGTGCCCGACGAACTGTACCGGGATGGCCTGCAACGCCAGCGCTTCCTGCCCGCCATCGAGCAGGTGAAGCGGCACACCGAAGTTGTCAATGTCGATGCTGGCGTCGATTACCGCCTGCGCGCCCTGCAGAAGGCCGAGCTGTACCACTACCCGCTGGATGCGGCGGCCAATGAAAGCCTGCTGCGCAGTTTCCGGAGCCTGGCGCCCGAAGAAGGCATGCAGTGGGAGCGGCTGGAGATCAATGGCCGTTTTCTCAGCAGTCGCTGGGTGGCGGACGACGTGGTGTGGTTCGAGTTCGCTGAACTGTGTGACGGCCCGCGCAGCCAGAATGACTATATTGAGATCGCCCGCATCTACCATGCGGTGCTGCTCGGCAACGTTCCGAAGATGGGCCAGGCCACCGATGACCAGGCCCGTCGCTTCATCAACCTGGTGGATGAATTCTACGATCGCGGCGTCAAGCTGATCCTGTCGGCCGAGGTGCCGATTCTCGAGCTCTACTCCGGCGGGCGACTGGAGTTCGAATTCCAGCGCACCCAGAGCCGCCTGCAGGAAATGCAGTCCCAGGAGTATCTGGCCCGCTCCCACCGGGCGTAATCGCACGCGCCTTAGGTTTACAACCTGTGGGCTTTTGGCCAGCGCCGCTTCAGGCAAATCCACTGATCCGGCTGTTCGCGAATCCAGTCTTCGAAGTGGCGATGCACCGCCGCTGTCATCGCCAGCGCCCGGGCGTCGGTAGCCCCTGTTGCGGGGCTGGCAATCGGCTCGTAGACGGTGACTTTGTAGCGGGCCTTGCCGCGCCGCTCGGCGCGAATGGGGATGAGCGCGCTGCCGGTCTTCAGGGCCAGTCTGGCGGCGGTGGTATTGGTCAGTGCTTCGCGGCCAAAGAAGGGAATCAGCACGCCGGTGTCCAGGCGCGTATCCATGGCCATGCCGATACAGCGGCCGGCATTGAGTTCCTTCAGCAGCGGCCGGGCGCCGGCATCTGAGGGAATCAGTTGCACGCCGAAGGATTCGCGCAGCATCAGCATTTGCTCGCGCAGCGCGGCGTTGGATTCGGGTGCATAAATGGTGCTGATCTCCAGGCCCAGGTGCAGGGAAATCAGGTTGGTAAGCTGCCATGGGCCAACGTGGGCAGTGACGAACACTGCGCCACCGTCCCCCGCCAGGTACTCGCGCGCCGCCGGTGCAACTTCGAACTCGATGCGCTGCTCATGCTCACGCCAAATCTGACCCAGTTTGATCAATTCCGCGGTGGACTTGCCCAGGCTGCGAAACACGCCGCGGACTTTCTCCCGCCGCCACGCCTCGCTCTGGTCTGGAAAGGCGATGGACAGGTTTGTGTCCGCTTTGCGCGCTTTATCGCTGTAGGGGCCGAGCCAACCGAACAGGGCGGCGCCCCAGGCGCTGGCCCGTTCGGGCGACAACCGGTCGAGCAGCCAGAACACGGCGCGAAACACTGCCGCCTCCAGCCACTGCACGGCGCGGCCCAGCCATGGCCAGGCGCGGGCGGCGCGCTTGGGTACCAGGTAGTACTCAGGCATGGGTGCCGGAAGTTTGAGTACTAGGCCTGGCCGCCGCCGGCCTGCTCAGCGGCGGGCAGTGTCCGGAACACGTGGTCCCACAGCGGTGAACTGACGCCGTAGCGTCCGCTCTCGCCGGAGAAATGGTGCTTGAGGTGGTAGTGCTTGAGGTATTTGGCCAGCGGGCTGCGCATCGGGAAGTGGTGGGTGGCGTAGTGAATGTAGTCGTAGCACAGGTAGCCGATGATGAAGAAGGCAAAGAACGGCTGCAGCCAGGGCTGGGGAATCGCCAGGCCGAACAGCAGGTAAAGGGCCGCCATGATTGGTACGCCGCCGGCGGGCGGCATGACCAGCCGGGTTTTGTCCTTGGGATCGTGGTGGTGATTGCCGTGAAAAACGAACACGAACCACTTGCCAAGCCGGCTCTTCGCCGGAAAGTGGAATACGAAACGATGCAACAGGTACTCAGCCAGGGTCCAGGTGAACATGCCGGCCATCGCCATCAGCAGTAGCGACAAGGGGCCGAAGCCGTAGACGCCGATGCTGCGCCACAGCAGCCACGCCGCCACCGGCCCCCAGAACAGCAGGGGAGTGATCGGGTGTACGTGAGAGAGGCGTTCCAGAGTGTCATTCTCGAACAGGCGAATGGACTGGTGCTCCCCTTTGCTCCGTATCTCAGGATTTAGGGTGTCAGTGTTGTGGGCTTCAGGCTGCATAGCTGTCTATACCGGAGTCGTTCCCGGCCGAACTGGCCGAGGCGGTGGTTTTTTGTTTATCCCAGAGTCGCTTTGAGGCGAACCAGTCCTGCGGGTTCTGGCGAATCCAGGCTTCGAAATGTTGATGCAATTGCCTCGTCAAATCCAGCGCCTGTTCGTTTTCGCTGCCATCGCTGTCCCGAGGCTTGATGGGCTCGTGGAAAATGACCCTGAAGCGGGCATCCTGCAGGCGTTCGACGTGCACCGGCACCATTTCGCAGCCCTGTTTGAGTGCCAGCTTGGCGGGCATTAGTGTCGAAAGCTTGGGCTTGTCGAACAGCGGTATCGGGCTGCCCTCATCCACCCGGCGGTCCATCACGACACCCATCGAACTGCCTTTGCGCAGGGTTCGCACCATCAGGCGCGCGGCCTTGTCGCGAGGCAAGAGTTCGCAGCCCAGGGCACGCCGGCTGCCCGCCAGCATCGCATCCAGGAAGGGGTTGGTGGGGGGTGAATACAGGCAGGCATTGGGTATGTCGAGACGCGCCATGGCGGAGCCTATGACCTCCCAGTTGCTAAGGTGTGCGGTGACCATCACGCAGGGCCGCGTCAGGTCGGGCGCGCGCACAATAACCTCGAGCCGATCTGCCTCGCCCTGAATCGTGGCGAGGTGGGGGTATTCCGCCAATACCCGGCCTGCCGCGCCCCAGGCTTCGACAGTTAGCCGGTCAAGGCTTTCGTCGTCCAGTTCCGGGAAAGCGGTGGCAAAATTCTCTCGGTAAATCGCTGACTTTCGCTTCATACGCGGGCCGATCCAGCGCCCGACCCGGCACCCCAGCCGCGAGGCAAAATCCACTGGCAGCAAGGTAAACAGCTTCACCAGCACCCACACCAGGGCAAAATCCACGCGCCACAGGGCGCGCTGCAGGCGTGGGTGCCGGCGCGCGACCTTGCGCAGGGGGCTGCCGATGATGAATTCAGCCATTTACTCTAGAAAACTGGAAAAAAATCAAGCGCTTATTATAGCGAAAGCGCATCGCTAGCGGGCCTGGAATTTCGTGTCCTTTTCACATCACGGCGGCGATTCTTGCAGGCTTGAGAGACCATCGTGCAGGCCGATACGCGGCGCCCAGCCGATGTGTTCGGTAATGGCGAGGTTGTCGGTCACCCAGTTGTCGAAGCGAAGTTCCCGCAGCTTGGGCGGGCTCAGCATTACCGCACTGCCAGTCAGCCGTCCGAGGCCGAGGCTGGCGGCGGCCACCGCGTTGAGCACACCGGTGGGGATGGGCCATAGCCGCACCCTGCGGCCGTAGACGGCACCGGCAATGGTGGCCATCTCCTGCCAGTCATAGCCACCACTTTTGCCATCCCCCAGCTCAAACACCTGGCCGGCGGCGGCCGGGCTGAGCAGGCAGGCCTCGATGGCGCGCACCAGGTCGTCTACATGCAGCAGGGAGGTGCGCGCCTCCACCTGGCCGGGCACCAGTGCGATTCCGCGCGCCATCCAGTCGAAGATGGCCCGCATCTCCTCGTCACCGGGGCCGTAGATAGCCGGCGGCCTCAATACAACCCAGTCCAGCGCGCTGGCCTTGGCGCGGTCTTCTCCGGCGCGTTTACTGGCGGCATACCAGGACAGCTGCGGTTCCCTGGCCGCCAGCGAAGATATCTGCAGGAAGCGGGCACCGGGCGCAACGCGTGTGGCTGCCTCTACCACTGCCGCCGTACCCAGGTCATTGGCGGCCATGAATTCCGCTGCACTGTTGCCGCGCACCACACCGGCGAGATGCACGACGGCATCGGCGTCTTGCAGGAGCGCATCGAGTGTGTGCGGGGATTGCAGAGATCCCGCTACGGTTGCCACGGGTTCCGGGAGTTGGGCGGCCTTCTGCTGGCTGCGTACCAGAGCGCGCAGCTTCCAGCCCTGCGTGAGCAGGTAGGCGCTGAGACGTTTTCCTATGAAGCCTGTCGCGCCGGTCAGCGCGACCAGTTTGCCCACGGCGCGGCTTAGGCGGTGGCTACTCTCAGGCGCACTTCCTCGGCGACTGCGTTCAGGCGTTCATCGTCATGTGCGGCGATAAAGTCCTGCCGGGCCTTGGAGCGAGACAGCTTGCCTGAGGAGGTGCGTGGCAGGGAGTGCGGAGCTACCAGTTCGACGTAGCAGTCGAGGCTCAGTTCCATGCGTACCAGAGCGGTCAGGCGACGCACCAGGTTGTTGCGCTTGTTGGGATCTGTTTCACGGCACT
The DNA here is from genome assembly GCA_028282105.1 of Halieaceae bacterium. Lineage (GTDB taxonomy): Bacteria > Pseudomonadota > Gammaproteobacteria > Pseudomonadales > Halieaceae > JANQIO01. The sequence goes on from JANQIO010000236.1 coordinate 16,886, forward strand.
GAACGACCAGCACGCAGAGCTCATCGCCCTCATGGTCGGGCGCTGAGAAGGCCAGCGCGTCCCCGACCCGCACTTCGGGCTGGGTCTCGGCGATGTGCTCCAGGTCCTGCGGCCAGATATTGCGACCGTGGATGATGATCAGGTCTTTCTTGCGACCGGTGATGGTGATGATGCCATCAGCCAGGTAGCCGATGTCGCCGGTGTTGAGCCAGCCATCCTCACAGAGGGCGTGATTGGTCTCCTCCGGCAGGCCGAAGTAGCCGGACATCACGCTGGGGCCGCGCAGGTAGATAACACCGCTGTGCCAGTCTGCCAGCGCCTTGCCGTCGTCGTCGCGCACCTCCACCTCAAAACCGGGCAAGGGGTAGCCACAGTTGACGAAGTGGCGGCCACGGCCGCTGTTTTCGGATTCTTCCAGCAGTACCGCTTCGTGGTGGTCTGCCAGGTGATCGCTGTCGATATGGTGGGTGGTGAAGCCGGTGTCGAGCGGCGAGAAGCTGATACCCAGCGTGCACTCCGCCATGCCGTAACAGGCCAGGAAGGCGCAGCGGTCGAAGCCCGCCGGCTCCAGCATGTCAGCAAAGTGTTCCAGGGTCTGCGGGCGAATCATCTCGGCACCGATACCGGCCACGCGCCAACTGCTGAGGTCATACTGCTCGATGTCGCCCGGGCGTACCCGGCGGGCGCAGAGGTCATAGCCGAAGGACGGCGCAAAGGAAATGGTGGCCTGCGTCTTGGTCATCAGGTTCAGCCACTGCCGCGGGCGCATGGCGAACTCACGGGTGTCCAGGTAGTCGATTGAGACCTGAGCTGACATCGGCACCAGCACAAAGCCCACCAGTCCCATGTCATGGTAGTAGGGCAACCAGGACATCATGCGATCTTTGCCGCTCATTGCCAGGCCCTGCATGATGGCCTGCAGGTTGGCCATGGCTGTGCGGTGTTCGATCACCACACCGCGCGGGAAGCGCGTGCTGCCCGAGGTGTACTGGATGTAGGCGATGTCGGTGGGCTTCACCTCCGGCAGCGCCAGGCCGGTATCCGGCAGCGCGTGGAAAGCTTCTGGCTCTTCCACCATGCGGATGTTGAGATCTTCGCTGGCTTCTTGCAGGAAGGGCAGGTAGCCCTCGGAAGCGACTCCGATGGCCGCGTCGCTGGCTTCCAGCAGCCGCTGCAACTGGGCCACGTAGGCGCTGTGGGCCCCAACCTTCACCGAGGCCGGCAGGGCAACGGGGATCAGGCCGGCGTACTGGCAGGCGTAGAAGAAGCGAATAAATTCGGGGTCGGTCTCGGCGACCAGTGCGACGCGGTCACCTTTGTGCAGGCCGAGGCCCAGCAGCTTGCGGGCCAGTACCTGAGACTGCTGGCGCAGCTCGCGATAGGGGATGCTGGCATAGATCTCGCCGCGACCGGTATAGAAATTGGAGCCGGTATCGCCCTGGGATGCGTAGTCCAGTGCCTCGGTCAGCGTGTCGAAATCTGCCGCGCGAAAGGCCAGGTCGTGGTTCGTCGGCGTAGCGTTAGGTTGCAAAAATGAATCCCCCTCATTTTTGGCGGATCTCCCGCCGACGCGCTGTCTATGTTTGAGCCGATGCCTTACAAGATCGACGCGTTACAAAATCAACAAAGCCCCCAACCCGCACTCCGGAACCTCTGCCGGACGAGTTGAAGACCAAATTCCTGCCCCCACGTGGTCTTATGCGCTGCTGTCGTTGCATCAGCCCGGGTTGTGTCAGCCCAGGTTGCACCGGCCTTCTCTGTTGCCGGTTCACAGTGACTGCTTCATGGAAAAGCCGCTGTGTACAACCACTTGCGCCATGCTCTCAGGCCTTTTTTTATTTTCACCCGATACGTGAAAATGGTAGCACCGAAAACACTGTAACTTATAGGTAATAATACCAATCGAAGCGGTCGTATTGATCCCTAAATTGAGGGATTGCTGCGGCCAATCGTCTAACTACGGGTGTGTGCGTCATACAGACCACCCGAAGCCGGCTGTAAAGTGTCCGTATTCGCTCCGTCACAGGCCGCAACTATATGTTATTTAAGCGCTTTTAACCATAGTTCGAGAGTTTTGGCGGGGCGGCACGACTCCCTGCCCGGGGTGGGCCGGCGAAACCCGGGGAAAATGGCGGTGCTGGCGACGCTCAATCGATCCGCTGGTAGTAGCCGTCGAACCAGACCTGCCAGTCGCCCTGGGAGTCTTTCTCCTCAAACAGCTGGCGCACCCGTCCGTCTTCCAACGGCGTCCACTGACCGCGGAATTTTGCCGTCTTGAAACTACCCAGGTAGAAGATCTTGCCGCGCATCACCATGGCGCCCTTTTTCAGTTCCCCGGAGGTGCGAATGATCGATGTGCCGTTGTCTATCCACTGCTGGTGCCACTTACCATCCGAGGGGTTGTAGTAGTTGATGCTGGAACCACTGAATCCCTGCCCGGTGTCGTACTGCTCGAACAGCATGCAGCCATTCTCGCGCTTGCTGATGGTGTTGCGCCCGTAGAGTGTCTTGCCGGCCTTGTCGGTGACCGCCCAGTTGCCCAGCCAGAAGTCGAATTGGCGGTGTTTTTCACTGCTTTCACAGTCAAAGGCGGGGGTTTGCTGGCCTGCCGCGGGCATGGCGAGGGACAGCAGGACGGTGAATAACAGGATATCTGGTTTCATGGTAAGCGGCCCTTCTGTGTTGTCAGGCTGTGTATGGCAGGGTGCCTCGCTACAGTATAAATCCTCGCTGCCGGCAGCAGTGCAGATATCCATGCGCTATCGACTCACTCGCCAGTCTGGTGCTATGCCGCAACTCCCTGTTATTTAAGCTCTTTTCGGTCATGTTGTTTGGTCAATGCCTGAATCGGGGCTATACTGCGCGCCCCACGCCCGGCAGAGACCAAGCAGACACTTCATGAACGGCCCATCCGCGGCACCTATCAGCCTGGAAACGCTGGAGTCCCCGGCGCAGCTCAATGATTTCCTGGCGCTGCCCCACCGGCTCTATGCCGATGACCCGGCCTGGATTGCGCCCCTGAGCTTTGAGCAACGCCAGCGTTTCTCGCCAAAAAACCACTTTTTCCAGCACGCCCGCTGGCGCGGCTGGGTGGCCCGCCGCGAGGGGGTCGCCGTCGGCCGCATCACCGCCCAGATCGACGAACTCCACCAGACCCAGCACGGTGACAGGATCGGCTACTTCGGCATGATTGAGGCCGAGGATGACCCCCAGGTATTCGCGGCGCTGTTCGAGGCGGCCGAGACCTGGCTGCGCCAGGAGGGCATGCGGCAGGTTCGCGGTCCCCTGAACCTGCACATCAACGAGGAAGTCGGCTTGCTGGTGGATGGCTTTGACAAGCCGCCCTTTGTGCTGATGGGGCATGCGCAACCCTGCTACGGAGAACGGATTGAGGGTCAGGGCTATGTCGGTGCCCGCGACTTGCTGGCGTACCACATTCGCCCCGACTTCGATGCGCCCAGGGTGATGACCAAACTGGCCGAGCGGGTCTCGGACAGGGTGACTGTGCGGGCGCTGGACCGCGCGCGTATCGATGCCGAGGCAGACATGATGCGCGAGATATTTAACGACGCCTGGCAGAACAACTGGGGCTTTGTGCCCCTGGATCCCGCGGGCTGGGCTGACACAGTGAAAACGCTGACCAGGATCATGCCGGATGAGTACATCCAGGTCGCCGAGTATGACGGCGAAGCTGTGGCCTTTATCGTTGCGCTTCCCAACCTCAACGAGGCCGCCAGGGATTTGCGCGGCAGACTGTTGCCGTTCGGCTGGCTCAAGCTGTTGTGGCGTCTGAAGGTCGGGCATCCTCGCACGGCCAGGGTCCCGTTGATGGGCGTCAAGCAGGCATTCCAGCATTCGCGCCTGGGTCCGACACTGGCCTTCATGGTCATAGACGCGGTACGCAAGGCGCTACACGCCCGCGGTGTCGAGGACGTCGAGATGGGCTGGATACTTGAGGACAACGACGGGATGCGCAATATTATCGAAACCATCGGCGGACAGGCGTACAAGCGCTACCGCGTGTACGAAAAACCGCTCTAGGAACCCCGCATGCAACTGGACCCCGAATCTCACCAGATGACCGCCATTGTGCTGGCGGGCGATCGCAGCAAGGCCGATTCCCTGGTCAATGAATCACCCGCGGGCTGCAAGGCGCTGATCGATATCGACGGCACGCCGATGGTGCGCCGTGTGCTGGATTCACTGCTGGCTTCCAAGGTGGTGTCCGCCATCACCATGGCCGGGCCGCAGGCGGACGAACTGGCGACTGACGCTGGTATCACCGCCCTGGTGGAATCCGGCCAGGTGAGTTGGCGGGCGCCTGAGTCCAGCCCCTCAACCAGCGCCTACCAGACCATGCAGACGGTCGACGCCGACCAGCCTATCTTGCTGACCACAGCAGACCACCCGCTACTAACGCCGGAGATTGTCGATGCTTTCGGACGTCAGAGTCTGGCGGATGATGTCGACGTCGCAGTGGGGCTGGCGCCCCATGCTCTGGTTACCGAGGCCTACCCGGGCATCAAGAAGACCGTGTTGCGATTCGCCGATGGCGAATTCTGTGGCTGCAACCTGTTCGCCTTTCTCACGCCGGAGGGTCGGCGCGCGGCAAACTTCTGGCGCAAGATCGAACAGGAGCGCAAGAAGCCGCTACTGGTTATCGGCTTGCTGGGCTGGTGGGCGGTCATCCGCTATCGCCTGGGCCTGCTGCCGCTGGAAGATGCTCTGGCGAAACTTTCCAAGCGCCTGGGTCTGCGCATGCGGGCAGTGATCCTGCCCTATGCCAATGCGGCCATCGATGTGGACTCCATTGCCGACCTGATGCTGGTAAAAGGCTCCCTGGAAAAAGCTGTAGACAGGGACGCTTAGTCAGGGACGTTTAGTCAGGGACGCTTAGTCAGGGACGCTTAGTCAGGGACGCTTAGTCAGGGACGCTTAGTCAGGAACACTTAGCCAGCGACCCCGGAGTCTAACCCCGGCTGGTGACGCCTCGGCAGCACCAGCGTTTCGTCACCGGCCGCCTCAAAACCTTGCCGGTCCGCTCGCAGCCGGCGGTACGCCACGTTCAGTTGCCAGCCCTTGTCGCCTCGCTCCACCCGGTAGCGGTTGTAGGCAGCCATATCAGCTCCATACAGGCCCATGGCCGAGGCGGAGGGCACGGCGACCACCGGGATGTCGCCGTCCCGTCCGGGCAGCTGGTCCCGCCGTGCCCGATGCCCGTGGCCATGCAGCACCAGTTCAGCGCCGTGGGCAGCCAGCACTGCGGCAACAGCATCAGCGTTGCGCAAGGCCTTGCGCCATTTCTCCACACCCTGAACCGGTGAGTGGTGGATATAGACCACGCGGAACTTGCCGCGGGTTTCGTCCAGTAGCGCTGCCAGGGCATTTAGCTGCGCAGCATCCACCCTGCCACTGGCCATCAGCGGCGGTGTGGGCAGTGCACTGGACAGGCCGATGAAGGCCAGCTCACCGCGCTGGCGCAGGCTTGGAAAGCCCGCTTCCCGCCCTGGGTCCGGTGCCATATAGTCGCGCCACAGATCGAAGGTGTGGCGCGGCTCATCCCTGACCAGGGCGTCGTGATTGCCCGGCGTTACGGCGACGCGGTCGGCGGGCCCTAGCTGTTGCAGCCACTGCTGCGCCTGGCGAAACTCCTCCGGCAGACCGGTGTGGGTCAGATCGCCGGTGACCAAGAGCTGGTCGAGCTCTGCGCCTGCAATGTCTTCAGCCAGCGCATCCAGCACTTCCCGGCGGTGTTCGAAGCGCCGCTTGCGGCGCCAGGACAGGTAGCTGAGCAGCCGCTTGCTCAGCAGCTGTGATGCCTTTACGCCCCCCAGGTCTGAGAGGTGTGGGTCGGAAAGCTGCGCAAACTGTTGCGCCATGCGAAGGCGTCTCCGGCTGGTGTTCAGGCGCGGTGGATAATCGCGCCAAGCTCGGCGAGCTTGTCAACGATGTTCGCATAGCCCCGGTCGAGGTGATAGACCCGGTCGATAGTGGTTTCGCCTTCGGCCGCCAGGGCGGCGATCAGCAGACAGGCCGAGGCCCGCAGGTCGGTGGCCATTACCGGTGCGCCCTGCAGACGCTCGCGCCCGGTGACGATCGCCGTGTGCCCCTGCAGCTCGATCTCCGCACCCATACGCTGCAGCTCGGCGACATGCATAAAGCGATTCTCGAAGATGTTCTCGATGACCGTCGCTGTGCCCTCTGCCAGGGCATTGAGTGCCATGAACTGGGCCTGCATATCAGTGGGGAAGGCGGGGTAGGGAGCGGTGCTGACATGCACGGCCTTGCAGCGCCGGCCGTGGGTGTCCAGCTTGATCCAGTCGTCGCCGGCCTCGACTTCCGCCCCGGCCGCTTCCAGTTTGGCGAGCACGTGCTGCAGGAAGTCCGGGCGGGTATCCAGCACGCTGATCGAACCGCGGGTGGCGGCGGCAGCAGCCAGGAAGGTGCCGGTTTCGATCCGGTCCGGCGGCACGGCGTGGCTGGCGCCATGTAATTGCGCGACACCTTCAATAGTTACCGTGCCGGTGCCTGCGCCTGTGACTTTCGCACCCATGCTGTTGAGCAGACGACCCAGGTCCTCAACCTCAGGCTCCAAAGCCGCGTTCTCCAGCACGGTCGTGCCGTCTGCCAGGCTGGCGGCCATCATCAGGTTTTCTGTGGCGGTGACCGATGGAATATCGAAGGCGAAATGGGCGCCCTGAAGGCGGCTGCATTTGGCCTTGATATAGCCGCCTTCGATGTTGATTTCGGCCCCCATGGCCTCCAGGCCGGCGATGTGTTCGTTGACCGGCCGAGAGCCGATAGCACAACCGCCGGGCAGCGAAACGTCCGCCTCCCCGAAGCGGGCCACCAGCGGGCCCAGCAGCAGGATGGCGCCACGCATGGTTTTTACCAGTTCGTAGGGCGCGCGTACCGAGTGCACCTGGCTGCTGTCGATATTGAGCTTGTCACCGTCGCGCTCGATGCTGCAGCCCAGCAGCTCCAGAAGCTGTAGCGCAGTATCAATGTCCTTTACCGCCGGGATGTTTGAGAGTGACAGGGTCTCGGGGCTGAGCAGACCTGCGGCAATCACCGGCAGGGCGGCGTTCTTGGCTCCGGCAATCCGCACCACACCGCGCAACGGACCATTGCCGGTGACATGGATCTTGTCCATCAAGCTGCCTGGTCGGGGTTTATCAGGCCATTGTCCAGCAGCGCGGCATAGGCACTGATGATGGTATCGATCTGTTCCGTGGAGTGGGCGGCGCTGACACTGTTGCGCAGCAGGAAGTTGGTTGACGGTGTGGCCGGTGGGACCACCATGTTCACGTAAACACCGGAATTGATTAGGGCGCGCCAGCACTCAATCGTCTGGGCGCGATCCGCCAACTGCACAGCGACCACCGGGCTGGCGACGGGGCCCAACTGCAGGCCCAGGCCGGCCAGGCCAGCGTACAGGCGCGCGGCGTTGTCCCACAGTTTGTCGCGCAGTTCAGGCTCGGCGCGAACAATCCGCAGGGCTTCGCGTGTCGACGCCACCACCGACGGGGTGGAAGAGGCGGTAAAAATGTAGGCGCGGATACAGAAGCGGATAGCCTCCATCTCCGGGTGCCGGCTGGTGCAGAAGCCGCCAATGCCGCCGAGACTCTTGCTGAAGGTGCCGGCAAAGAAATCCACGTCGTCCTCGATACCGGCTGCCTGGGCAGCGCCGCGACCTGTCTCTCCCATCACGCCCATGGAGTGGGCCTCGTCGATCATGAGGTAACCGCCGTACTCGCGCTTGATCGCGGCGATCTCCCTGAGCGGGGCTACATCGCCCAGCATGCTGTAGATGCCTTCGGCAATAATCAGCGTGTTGCCGGTGCGCTCGCCGAGTCGGCGCAGACGCTTTTCGAGGTTGTCCGGGTCGCTGTGCTTGAAACGAATCACCTCGGCGCCGGACAGCTTCACGCCGGAGTAGATACTGGAATGGCTGTCCGCATCGAGCAGGATGACGTCGCCGGGCCCCGCCAGTGTGGCCGTCATGCCCATGGTGGCGGCATAGCCCGTGCTGAAACAAATGGCGTGGGGCACGCCGTAGAAATCTGCCATTTCGGCCTCCAGCGCCTCGTGCTCAGCGAAGGAGCCGTTGGCGAGGCGTGACCCGGTGGTGCCGGTACCCCACTTGTCCAGGGCGGCGTGGGCGGCGTCGATGCAGCGCTGGTCGTAGGAGAGACCCAGGTAGTTGTTGGTGCCGGCGAGAATGACCTGTTTGCCTTCCACCATGCCCTCGGTGGCCGAGAGAATCTGTTCGGTTACCGCGCCAAACGGTTTAACGTTTTTGCTGGCCAGCTCCGCCTGGAAGTCGGCCATCTCCTGGAATTTGTCAAACAGCATCTGTCACACCCTGTCGTGTTTGCTGGGGCGCCTGCCGGTCGCGATCAGGGATTCAGGTCCCTGACTTTCTGGGCCAGTTCACCGATGGTGTTGACGTCGGGGAGGATGTTGAGGGGAATGGAGATGTCGAAGTGGTCTTCGATCTTCTCGATGAATTCCATCACTTCCAGTGAGCTGAGGCCGATGTCCGCCACGAGGTCGGTGGTCTCGGTCAGCTCAACGTTTTTTTTGTTGAGTGACGCGAGTGCGCCGTACATGAATTCAAGGTATTCGCGGTAGTCGGCCATCCTGCCTGTGCCCTTGCGCCGCTTCTGGCAAGTCGCTAGATTTCGAAGCCGGAACTATACCCACGGAACATCCTCAATGCCAGCGATTTGGTTAATAGACGCTTACCGCGCCGGTGAGCGCGGTCAGGTGCGCGCGCTGGCAAGCGCGGTGTCGGCATCCCTGGGTTGGCCCTGTCATACCATCGAGCTGGACTACCGGGCGGCCGTGATCCTGCCACATATTATCGGCGCAGCCAGCGTCAGTGGCATTACCACGGAGGCCAGGGCCCGGCTGGCGCCACCCTGGCCAGACCTGGTGATTACCTGTGGGGTGCGCAACGAGCCCGTGTGTCGCTGGATCCGAGAGCAGTCCGGCGGCCACACCCGCTACCTGCACCTGGGCCGGCCCTGGGGGCCCCTGGACAGCTTTGACCTGGTAGTGACCACGCCCCAGTACCGGGTACCCAAGCGCGACAATGTCGTCAATAACGAGCTCACCCTGCACGGTCTCGATAGTGAGCGGCTGGCGCAGGCCGCCGAGCGCTGGGGGCCAGAGTTTGCGGCACTGCCCGCGCCCTACCTGACCGTCAATGTGGGTGGTAACAGCGGCCCGTTCACCTTTGGCAAGCGAGCCGCGCGGCGGCTTGCCCGAGAGGCCTCGGACCTGGTCCGGCAACAGGGCGGTTCGCTGCTGGTCTCTACCAGTTCACGCACCTGCCCAGAGGCGGCGGCGGAACTCGAACGCCATATCGATGTGCCCTGCCAGGTGTATCACTGGCGCGAGGGCGACCCTGATAACCCCTACCTGGGCATGCTGGCCCTGGCCAAGCAGATCGTGGTGACCGGCGACAGTATTGCCATGCTGTCGGAGGCCTGCAGTACCGGCAAGCCGGTGTTTATCTTTGACCTGGGGGGGATGCGGGCGGAGGTTCCGGTAGCCAGGGACTTCCGCCTGGGTGGTGCCCTGTATGGCCTGTTGATGCGCTTCTTCTGGCGGCGCCTGTCCCGGGACATCACCCTGGTGCATCAACGTCTGGTGGCGGCGCGGCGGGCCAGCTGGCTGGGGGAAGCCGGCAGCCAGGTGCCGGAAACAGCCACCGACCTGGTGCGCACGGTAGACGCGGTTCGCGCGCTACTTGGTCAGGCCTAGTTCGGGGTCTACGTCCAGCAGTCGGGCGCTGCCGTCGATCAACTGGTAGACCCGGTCGGCGGCACTGACCATGGCGCGGTTGTGGGAAATGGCGAGAATCGTGAGCTGCCCCTTGAGCTGTTCCATGGATTCCCGCACCGCGGCTTCACTGTCCGGGTCCAGGGCGCTGGTCGCCTCGTCGAGAATCAACAGTCGCGGCTGATTGACCAGTGCCCTGGCGATCACTATCCGCTGGCGCTGCCCCCCGGATAATTTGCCGCCCCGTTCGCCGACCACGGTTTCCAGGCCCTCCGGCAGGCGCTGGATGAAGTCCCAGGCGCCGGCCGCCCGCAGGGCGCGCTCCGCATCCGCCAGACTCAGCTCCGGGTCACCCAGGGTGACGTTGTGCAGGATGCTGTCATGCAGCAACACGGTGTCCTGGGGCACGTAGCCGATCATGTCGCGCCAGGCGCGAATATCCAGCGCTTCCAGGGAGCGGCCATCGAGCTGGATCTCGCCGCTGTCTGGCCGCAGCAAACCGATGGTCAAATCGATAATCGTGGTCTTGCCGGCCCCCGATGGCCCCACCAGGGTGGTCAACGAGCCGGCGGGGACATCCAGGGCCAGGCCCTTGAACACACTGTGCTTGTCGTAGGCGAAGCTGACGCTGTCAAAGCGAATGCCCTGGTCGAGACTGGGACGCTCGCCGCCGTGAAGCTGCTCGCGGGCGGAGTTGGCGGCCTCGATGCTGTCGAGCATGGCCCAGTAGGCGCTCTCACCCTGTACCAGCTTCTGGTACTGCTTCTGCACCTTGCCGAGAAAGCTGAAGGCCCGGCCAAGGGTAACCACCAGCACCATGACGGTGGTGAGCGCCATGCCATAGCCTTCCAGCGCCACGTAAATGCCCAGACAGATGAACAGGGCGAACATCAGTTCCTGGGCGGAATCGAGGACCGCGGCGCTCAGCACCTGCACTCGCAGAGCCTTGTTGAGCCGCCGGGTCTCGTGGGCGAGTACGGTATCCGCCAGGTGTTCCCTGGCCATCGCCTTCAGCGGCTTCACAGACTGCAGGGTGTCGGTCAGGTTGGCGATCAGTGAGGTCATCAGGTTGGTTTGCTTGCGGCCCGCCTTGCGGGTGATGCGCACCAGGAAATGGGACAGGCCGATGACCACCGCGCCGGCGCCAATGGCCACCAGCGATGCCCGCCAGGAGAGTGCGAAGGCCACGCTGCCATAGATAACGGCCTGGATCAGGAAAGTGATGGCGGTGGCGCCGTGCACGAAAGAAGCGGAAGAGCGCTGGGCCTCGGTAGCCAGGGAATTGGTGAGCTTGCCCACTGGCTGGTGCAGGAAGTACTCCCATTTACTGCGCAGCACAGCGCGTAACATCTTCAAGCGCAGGTCGGTGCCGACCTGGGCGGCGGTATAACCTACCTGGCGCTGGGCCAGCAGCAGGAAGCAGCTCTTCAGCGCCACGCCGGCCACGATGATCAACAGCATGTTGCCCAGTGTCGGGTGGATGCCCAGCGTGTCCAGCGCGCCCAGCACGGCGGCCTCAAAGCCGGACTGGGCCTCACCGGCGGCACCCAGGCCCAGCTCAGCGGCGGCCGAACTGGCCTCGCCGCCCACGGCGATATTCAGCAGCGGCAGCAGGGCGGACAGACCGACGCCCTCGGCGATGCCCGACAGCAGCAGCGCCACCAGCATCAGCACGGTGTGCAGCCGGTAGGCGCGGAAAAAACTCAGCATCAGCTTCATGGGGGTGACCCGGTGGGGCGTTGGGCGAAGCGCGGCATTATGCCGATAGCGGCAGTGCTTCTCAAACCGCGCGACGCTGGCGCGGAGTTCACCATCGCATCCGCCGCAGCAGCAGCAGGGCCGCGGCCATCACGATCAGCGTGGGGGTGAAGGCAACCACCGGCACGCTGATCGCCAGCAGCTGGCCCAGCGCGTAAATTATTTGCGCGCCGAGGTAGAACAGGATGCCTACCAGCGCCCCAACCGCCAGGTTGAAACCGAAATTGCTGTTGCGTCGGGAACCCAGGCTCGCGGCAATCGGCGTGGCCAGCAGCACCATGGCGCCGACGGTCAGCGGCATGGCGAGTTTCTGCCAGAAGGCGCCCAGATAGGTCTGCCAGGCCTGGCCGTTGGCCTTGCGGAACTGGCTGTAACTGTAGAGCACGGACAGGGTCATGCTGTCGGGTGTCAGAGCCAGGGTGGGCAGCTCGTCCTCTGCCCACATGCCGCCCACTTCCAGCTCCTGGTAGCCGCGGGTCTGAAACACGCCGTCCACCAGTCGCTTCTCCCGCACCCGTTTCAGCAGCCAACGCCGGCCCGACACCACCTCCGCACTGCGGGCGTGCAAGGTACGGATCAGCTGTCCCGCCGCGTCGAACTCATACAGGTCGATGCCGCCAGGCACGCCGCCTTCTTCCAGTCGCGCCAGGTGCACGTAGCGTTGCTGGTGCCGTGCCCAGACGCCGCCATCGGGGATGCGCACGTCGCCGCGATAACGCAGGTGGTGGCGCTGTTGCTCGGCATACTGGTGCAGGCGAGGGGTGCCGAATTCCTGGCTCGCCCACAGCAAGCCCATCAGTATCAGGGTGGGCAGCGCCACCGCGGTCAGCAGCGAGCCGCGCGAGACGCCGGCGCAGCTGATCACGGTGAGCTCGTTGTAGCGATCGAGGTTGGCGAGCGCCATGATACTGCCGAGCAAGGCGATGACCGGTGCCAGACTCACGAGTTGTTGGGGCAGGGTGAACAGGGTGTAGCGCGCCACCGCCAGCGCGTCGTAGTCAAAGCGGGTGCGCTCGAGCTCGGTGATAAAAGCGATCAAACCAAATACTGAGCCTACCACCAGCAACACCATCAGCCAGCCTCGCACCAGGTTACCGGCGATATAGCGGTGCAGAATCATGTGGCCGCCGCCTGCTTCTGTCGCCGGCGCCAGCGCGGTGGATTCACCAGCAACACCAGGATAACCAGCACTACCGCGTGGGCAGCCCACAGGCCCGGGAAGCGCGGCACGGTACCCTGTTCGATGCCGGTGCGCATCACGGCGGTGAGGCTCAACAGGCCGATGTAGATCCCCAGCGCCACAAAGAAACTGCGCAGCCGCGATTCCCTCGGAGCGGTGCGCCCCAGCGGTACGGCTACCAGGGCCAGCAGCAGCGTGGCAATCGGTGTGGTGATACGCCACTGGTACTCGGCGATATCCTTGGGTTCTGCTGACCGCGAGAGGGTGAGGGTGGTTTCTGCCTTGCGCCGGTACTGCTCCCTGGCTTCTTCATTGGCCAGGTGGACCTCCATGCGCTTGAACTGCAGTGTGATGTCCTGGCGCTCGCGCTTGTCGAGCAGGTAGTTGTAGCCGTTGTGAAATTCCGCGGTTAGCGCCTGGCCCGGGTTCAGGGTAGGCAGTGCGGCGGATTCCGCGATGATGATTTCCTCGCGCCCCTTACCCGGGTAGTGCTTCTGCATGAAGATGCCCTTGTGCAGGCCGCGATCCAGGTCAAGACCCTGGGCGATGAAGGTATAGTCGCTGCCCTCCATGTTGACGAACTCACCGGCCGACATCTTCTTCAGGTCAAACTGTGCGGCGGCTTCAGCTTCCAGACGATAGCTCTCGCGATAGGCCCAGGGTCGGCCGAGCATGGAGACCACGCCAGTGACGATGGCCACCACGACGGCCAGCTTGAACACCGCCTCCAGGATGCGCGTGCGGCTGAGACCCGCAGCGTAGAGGGCGTTCATTTCTGCATCGCGATACATGCGGCCAATGGCAGCGAGCACCGAGAAGAAAAAGGCGGATGGCAGTAACACCTCCAGGGTCACCAGCGTGTTGAGCCCCACCAGTTTGAAGGCCGTGAGCATATCCAGCTTTCCCTGGGCGGCCAGCCCCAGTTGCACGGATGCGGAGTAACCAATGAACACCAGAATCAGCAGGCCGAGGCCGGAGACAAAGGGGCGCAGGATTTCCAGGCTTATGTAGCGATCGACGATCAAGCGAGCGGTCCCTGTCCGCGAGGGGGTTGTTGCGCGCATTGTAACGCAATGCAGGTTCAGACCGGGCTGACGGCGCCCGGGTTCCCCGCAGCGGGGCGCGCTGCCTCGCTGGCCATTTCGGTGCGCTTGGCGCATAATTGCGCGCTTTTCGAGGCGGGGCCCTCCGCACTGCGGCATAAAATGCCTCCAGCCATTAAATGGCCTCCAGCCTGTAGAGGGCCTGTGGCCAGTAAAGGGCCTCCAGCTAATTACAGGGCCTCCAGCCAATACCACTGGTCCGGCGCCAGCCAGCACCACTGGCAGGCTTCCAGCCCAGACCCAGAGATAGCACCGGATGATCAAGCTGAGCGACGGCGTCAAGAAGGCGCTGATACTCATTCCTACCGAGCCCCTGCCCGCAAAAACCCGGGTGGCGCTGCGTCGCAAGCACCTGGCGAACCTGGAGCTGGCCAAAGCCCATGCCGCCCAGTTCCTGATCATCGGCCATCCCAAGAGTGGCAATACCTGGCTCAAGGTGATGATCTCCAGGTTGTACCAACTGCGCTACGACCTGCCCGAATCCAAGCTCATCAACACCGACGAGTTCGCCCGCAAGATTCCCGAAATCCCGAGGCTCGCTGCCACCAACGGCGTCTATAGCTACGAAGGCGAGGTGGGCAAACTGCTCGCAGTCGGCGCCGCAGATAACCCCCTGCGCCACAAGCCGGTACTGTTCCTGGCGCGCAACCCGATCGACATCGCCGTAAGCTGGTATCACCAGTTCACCAAGCGCCAGTCCCGCGCCAAGCAGGAATTGATCAACCACTCCATCGAACATCCTATCGATCGCCGCACGGTGCAGATGTGGGATTTCGTGCGGCATTCCGATATTGGGCTGCCGTTCCTGATCGGCTACCAGAATCAATGGGCTGAAGCGATCGCCGAGCTGCCCCGGGGCCTGATGGTGCGCTACGAGGATCTGCGCGCCGACCCGGTGCCAACCCTGCACAAGATTGTCGAGCATATGGGCGAGAGTTTCTCCGAAGATGAGGTGCGCGCCGCGGTGGAGTGGGGCTCCTTTGACAACCTGCAGAAGCTGGAAACCAGCGGCACCTTCAGCCAGGGTGGCATGAAACTGGTGAACAAGAACGACCCCAGCACCTACAAGGTGCGGCGCGGCAAGGTGGGTGGCTATCGGGACGACTTTGAGCCGGCGCAGGTGGCCGAGTTGGAAGCGCTGGTGCGGGAGACTATTTCTCCTCAGCTCGGCTACTGCCGCGAGGACTGAGATGCCGCCGCGCACCTGGGTGATTCTCAGTGACAAGCGGGGCGACAACGGGCAGGTCGATACCATTGTCGACGCCCTGGGCTGGCCGGTGGAGCACAAGTATGTGCACATGAAGCCGGAGTGGGTGCTGGGCAAGCCGCGCTACCGGCCATCCCTGGAGCACCTCGATCTGGCGCAGTCCGATAAGCTCGAAGGACCCTGGCCCGACCTGATTATCACGGTGGGGCGCCGGCCCTCGATGGTCGCGCTGTGGGTGCGCCAACAGTCCGGCAATCACACCCGCATTGTGCTGGTCGGCAAGCCCTCAGGACACATGCTCGATTTCTCCCTGGTGGTGGCCAGTGCGGAAAACCAGATGCCGCCGCTGCACAACTTCCAGGCCACAACCCTGCCGCTGATGCGCATCGCGCCGCAGGACGTGGCCAGTGAAGCAGCAGCCTGGCGCGAACGCTTTGCCGAGCTCAGACGGCCAATGATTGCCATGCTGATCGGCGGCGAGACCAACCCCTTTATCATGAACCGCAAGGTAGCCCGCGAGCTGGTGGCCACTGCCCGCTGGGTCATCGATGAGCTGGGCGGCACACCTTACATCACCACCAGCCGCCGCACTACGCCCAAGGTGCTGGAAGTATTGCGCGCGGAGTTGCCGGAAGAGGCGGTCTACTTCGAGTGGTCGGCGGATGCTACGGACAACCCCTACCGGGCACTGCTTGGATCCGCCGACGGCTTTATTGTCACTGGCGACAGCGTGTCGATGATGGTGGAGGTTATCTACCTCCACAAGCCTTTGGCTATCTTTCCTCTGCCCGGGGGCTGGCTGGGTAAGGTCGATCAGCTGCGCCGGTCACTGGCGCACTGGCTGTTCCGGCCGCAGCTACGCTCGGGTTTTGACAGGCTGCGCCACGCGGTGGCGCGGGGTGTGTACTACATCGACGTCTTCAAGGTGCTGAGTGCTACCCGGGATTTTCGCGCCTTCCACCGGCTGCTGGTAGACAACGGCTACGCGGTCTGGGCTGGGCAGCCATTCCGAACCGAGGAGGCGCCGCTGCCCGATGACGTGGGTATTGTGGTGAAGAGGATCGAGGCGCTTTTTTCGGAGCAGCTTGTGGAAGTAAATCCGCAACAGCGGCCTTAACGCATACCCAGCACGTTCTTCATGAAGTGAGTGCCGAAGCGGCTGATGCGCTGGGCGGCGACCGCCAGTGGGCTCTGGTCCAGGTAGTTGAGCTGCACCATGCGGCGCTCACCGACAAAGCGGGTGTGCCCGTGCCAGGAATGGTCGGTGCGGCGAAAGGCCAGCAGGGTGCCACCCAGCGGTTTGACCTGGGCTGTGTAGTCCTCGATATCCGACCTGGAGCGCAGCATACGCAGCTGACCTTCCTCGTGGTCCCACTGCTCGTTGAAGTACACCAGCACAGTGATCACTTTGCTCTTGTGATCGGTGTGGATATTGCCGTCTGTGCGTTCACAGAATTTACGTACCGTGACCGTGGTGGGCAGGCTGGCGAGATCCATATCGAAGCGCTCGCCCAGCACTTCGGCAAATGCCCGCCCCTGGATTTCCTCCATCAGCGATGCGAAAGCCGGCCCGTAGCTGAGGTTGTCCAGGGCGTGGTTGGCCGCCGTATCGATGGCGGGATAGTCGGCGTTCACCGTCGCCAGGGTATCCGCGGACAGGAAGCCGGGCGCCACCATGAAGTCGAAGGGGTCGCTGTGAAGCTCCGCGCTGCGGAGCGCTTCTAGGTTGATCATTGACATGCGCGAATTGTACGGGCTCGCGCGAAAGCGCAGCAAGCGGGACGCCCGGTAATAGTGCGGCAAATCAAGAATTCCTGTATCATGCGCCGCCTTTTCAAGCCGGAGAAATCCCCGCCCATGGGCGACAAGGCCCGCGCCGCCGCGCGCATCCTTATTATGCTGTTGAGCTTCTGGTTGCCCGCCGAGCGTCGCAAGCGCCTGGAGCGCTGGCTGCGAGGCCGCGAGGAGTTCAAGAAGCTTGAGCGCTGCGACTGGGTGCTGATGAGCTGGGGGAAATCCGGACGTACCTGGCTGCGGGTCATGCTGTCCCGCGCCTACCAGCTGAGGGGTGGCCTGCCTTCGGATGAACTACTGGACTTCGACAACTTCCGAGACCGGGACGCATCGCTGCCGGCAGTGTTCTTTACCCACAACAACTACCTGCGCAATTACACAGGCAACTGGGGGTCCAAGGCGCACTTCCAGGGCAAACGCATTGTGCTGCTGGTACGCGACCCCCGCGACGTGGCGGTGTCCCAGTTCTTCCAGTGGAAGTTCCGGATGCGGCCCAACAAGAAGTTCATCAACGATTATCCTCCGCATGGCGCCGCCATCGACGTCTGGGATTTTGTGCAGGAC
The DNA here is from genome assembly GCA_028282105.1 of Halieaceae bacterium. Lineage (GTDB taxonomy): Bacteria > Pseudomonadota > Gammaproteobacteria > Pseudomonadales > Halieaceae > JANQIO01. The sequence continues at coordinate 34,281 of JANQIO010000236.1, forward strand.
GTGGACGCAGGCGTGCCTCGTATCGTCGACTACTTCAATGGCTGGGCGCGGGCGATGCCGGAGCTCGGGGAGGTACTGGTGATACGTTACGAGGACATGCGTACGGACCCGTCCAGGGTGCTGCGGCAGATCTTTGATTTCACCGGCACCGAGATTAGCGATGCGCAAATTGGCGAAGCCGTAGAGTTCGCCGCTTACGAGAATATGAAGAAGATGGAGCAGGAACGCCACTTCAAGGGCTCGGGTGCCAGAGTGAAACCCGGCGACAAGGACAACCCCCAATCCTTCAAAGTGCGCAAGGCCAAGGTGGGGGGCTACCGCGACTACTTTACTGACGAGCAGTGCCAGCAGCTAGAGGCCATGGTAGCTGAGCTCGACCCGCAGTTTGGTTATGGCACACAGGTGGAGCCGGCGGCGTGAAGCTGGCTATCCAGAACCTGCGGCAGGCCCTGCAAACCGCCAACAAGAAGCTGTCGCGGCGAATCCTGCACTGGCGTATGCGCGGCAAATCTGAAGTGGAAATTCTTGAAGCCGAGCGCAAGCTGCGCGGCGTTGAGCAGTATGACAAGCTGCGTCGGGCCGACGTTGTGGTAGTGAGCTTTGGCAAGAGCGGCCGCACCTGGCTGCGGGTCATGGTGTCGCACCTGTTTCGGGTCATGCACGGGCTACCGGATAACGCCATTCTCGGCTTTGACAATTTTCACAACCTCAATCGCGCGGTGCCGAAAGTCTTCTTTACCCACGACAATTACATCAAGGACTTCACCGGCGACTTTGATACCAAGCAGCCTTTTTATGACAAGAAGGTTGTGCTGCTGGCCAGGGACCCTCGGGACGTGGCCGTGTCACAGTTCTTCCAGTGGAAGTTCCGCATCAAGCCCTCAAAGGTGGCCATCAACAACTATCCCCCCCGCGGCTCGGATATCAGCCTGTTCGACTTCGTCACCGGCGACAACGGCGGCAGCATGCGGGCGGTGTGCGACTACCTGAACCTTTGGGCGGCGGAAGCCGGCAAGGTCGAGGATTTTTTCCTGCTGCGCTATGAGGAACTGCGCTCGGAACCGCACAGGAAATTGCGGGAGATGCTCGACTTTATGCAGGTGGATGCCAGCGATGACCACGTGGATGCTGCAGTGGAATACTCCTCCTACGAAAACATGAAGAAAATGGAGAGTAAGCAGCAGTTTCGCCTGGCGGGCGGTCGCATGATGCCGCGGGACAAGGACAACCCCAACAGTTACAAGGTGCGGCGAGCCAAGGTGGGCGGCTACCGGGACTACTTCAACGACGACGAAGTCCAGGCGATCGACCGCCTGCTGGCAGAATCACTGCACCCGCTGTTCGAGTACTCCTGATAAGTCGGTACAAATACCCTTGTTTTGCTGGCCATCCCGGGTAGTGTGATGGGCAAGCCGCACACAGAGGCGGTGCCTGGAGTGAACCCATGGGTAGTACGCAAGGTATTCAAGCCGTTTTCCGGCTCGCGGCGATGCTGCTGATGCTCGCCTGCCTGCCCGCCTGTACCGCGATGGCAGTAACTGGCGCGGTCGTGGGCGCCGCCACCGCGGTGGCCGTCGAAGTGGTTGAGGTACCGTTTGAGGTGGCCAGCGGCGTACACGGCGCGATCACCGACGACGATGAAGACGACGAAGACGAGGACGGCTAGCCTGACGCCATGCAGGCGATGCAGCGAGTCGTGGTAGGGTCGAATTCGAGACGCGCCGGGTCTATCGCCTCACCGCAATTGAAGCACTCGCCGTAGTCTCCGTTCGCTATACGGCGTAACGCGCCTTCAATGCCGGCCAGCTGGAGCTGGCGCCGGCGCGCGGTTTCCCGGGCCATGCTCTGGGCCTGCATGGCATCCATTCGAGACAGGCGGCCTACCCGGGCCTGGTCCAGTTCCACCGTGGAGGCCGCGGATTCGGATTCACCTGCCAGCGCTTCCAGCTCGGTGCGCAATTGCTGGAGGCGTTGCCGGAAATACTCGAGGTCGATCACCATTGAAGCTGCCTAAGCCAGCTTGCTGACCCGGTCGCCGCGGCGGATGCGGCCCGATTGAACGACGCGGGCATTGATCCCGCGCAAATGCAATGCCTTGCCAGTGTCCGAATTGACAAAGCGCAGTGCGTCGTCACCGAAGCGTTCGCGGAACTTGCGGCAGCCGAGGTGGGGTTGGTCGGTCACCTCCACCAGGGCTGTGCCGATGGCGAGCCGGCTGCCGGGTGGCAGGTTGGCTTCGCTGAGGTCCAGATCCACATAAAGCTGGTCTCCGGCCAGTGCCCAGCGTGCTTCGGTCCCGGCGATCAGTTCGATCGCACGGGCATTCATGATGTTGAGCTGCATGTCGGGGTGGGCGCTGCCGTCCCTGGTCCGCGACGAACCGCGGCTCAACCAGTTGTCTCCCACCAGGCCGCGCTCGGTGCACAGCTCCGCCTCTACCAGCTCCTCGCGTTCGTTGCCGGCAGGCCGCCTGACCACCATTTGCAATTCACCGCAGTCCGACGGTGCCGCGCGGATATGCGCCAGCCCCGCTTGCAGTTGTTCCGAAGTGCTATGATCCATAGTGTCTCTCCCGTCAGGCTGCAAAGCGCTGTAATCCTATAAAGCGAGTGTCAAAGCTCGAGCTGCCGCCGGTGACCCGGTCGACCAGCAATTGCCCGAGCGCCGGCGCCAGTTTGAAACCGTGCCCCGATAAGCCGGCGGCGAAGGCCACTCGCTCGCTACCGGGTATGTTGTCGACGATGAAGTCCGCATCGGGGGTCATGGTGTAGAAGCAGCTCGCATGTTTCAGCCGCGTGGGCATAACGCCTGGCAGGTGATCTGCAATGAACGCCTCGATACGCTGATCGTCTGTCGGATCGCGTTCGCGGCTGGCGGTCAGTGGGTCGGTGACGGCTTCACCGCCGCTGTGCTCGGCCAGCTTCAGGCGGCCATCGCGAGCCGGGAAACCGTAGAATTGGCCGTGGGGCAGTTCGATAAAAAAGCCGTGTTGGTAGCGCTGATCCTGGCACTGGAACCAGTGCAGATGTTTGCGTGTGACTGTCAGAGGCAGATCCAGTTGAGACAGCAGTTGATGGCTCCAGGCACCACCGGCAACTACCAGTCGGTCTGCAGAGTAGTTGCCGCGGTCGGTAATCACCTGGATGCCGGCTTCCCGTTCCCGCCAGTCTTCTATGGTTTCGCCCCAGCGATGCTCCGCCCCCTGGTGCAGCGCCGCCGCCAGGTGAGCGCGCACGCAGGCCTCCACCGGCAGCCAACCGGCGTCCGGCTCGAACAGGGCGCAGGCGTCGCCGGGAATCAGATATTGCGGGAAATCACTGGCTTCCACGCGGTCGACTGTCAGGTCGTGTTCGCGGGCCGAGGCCAGCACGCCGCGAATCGTGTCACCCTCGGCGGGACCGGCGTAGAGAATGCCGCTGCGATGCAACAGCGATGGGTCCAGCGCATCCCACAGCGCATAGCTGTGGCGCAGCAGCGGCACATAGTCCGGGTGCTCGAAATACGACAGCCGGATCAGGCGCGATTCGCCGTGCGAGCTGCCGCGGTCGTGGGCAGGCGGGAAACGGTCCAGGCCTAAACAGCGCAGGCCGCGGCTGGCGGCATGGAAGAGGGCGGCGCTGCCGATGCCGCCGGTGCCCAGTACGATGAGGTCGTAGTGGGCCATGCCCTGGCTCAGGCGGCCCGGACAGCGTCAACCAGGTCGAAGGCGTCTTCGCGCAGGTGGCCGGCGCTGATCTCGTCCTGGAGTTGTGCCTCGCTGATCTCGCCGGCATCCAGGCACTCTTTCACGAGGCCGAAGAAAAAGGCTTCCTGGGCCGGGTCGGGATGCTGGGCGTAGGTGCCGGCAAACTTGTAGTCGCCGAACAGGGCGCGCCGGGCGCGGCGCAGCCAGTGGCGTGGCGGGAACAGTTGGAAGGTATCGGCCGGCCGGTAGTCAATCTTGAGGCCGGTTTTCCAGGGCTGGGTCTTGCGCTTGGTGTTATGCAGTAGCTTGGTGTCCGCGGTGAGATTGTCGAAGTCGTTCCACTCGTTTTCCAGCACGCCGATGGTTGCCGGGTCCTCCAGCTTCAGGGATACCCAATCCATGTAGTCGCGGCGTACGTCGGGCTCGAACATCGCTTCGAAGTTCTCCTCGAACTTCCAGTGGCCGAGTTTCTCGCAGTCCAGCAGCATCACGCTGGATGCCCAGGCACCCTTGCGGCCCTTGCGGCCTGACTTGGGCCGGCACATGATGGCCTTGCCGCCCATATCGCGTTGCAGCAAATCCTGCACATCGGCGAGGGCAAAAATATCCGGGTCCATAACCACCGCGCGCCCCTGGTAGCCCATAAGCTGGGGCGGTGCGAAGCGCAGGGGCGTGAAGGACTGCAGGTCCTCGTTGACCCAGGGGCGCATTTCGCCGTCCCGGCGGTAGCGCTTGCCTTCGCGCGCCGCCATGCAGGGGAAATCCTTGACCTCGATGAACCTCACATCGAAGGCATCCGGGTTGTGGGCGTGCTTCTTCAGGGAGAAGCGGCTCACCAGCGCACCGAGCATCTGCTTGTGGTTGGTGTGAATAAATACCGTGGGTTTCATGGTTTCCGGCAGTTCAAAGCTTGGGATAGTCTAGCGCCATGAGCGAACACGAGCCAAATATCTGGTGCTTGCTGGGCAGGAAGGCGGGCGATAATACACAGGTGCGCGCCCTCGCAGAAGCCCTGGCTGTCAGATTCACGGAAAAACAGATTCTTGCCCGCGCTTACGAACTGCTACCGCAGCTGCTGCTGCGCGTCACGCTCGCCGGTATCGACCGCGGTGCCTCCAGCGAGCTGGCGCCGCCCTGGCCAGACCTGGTGATCACCGCGGGCCGCCGCAATGAACCGGTAGCTCGCTGGATTCAGCGTCAGTCTGGCGGTCACACGCGGCTGGTTCACATCGGCCGACCCTGGGCGCCGCTGGACGCCTGGGACCTGGTGATCACCACGCCTCAGTATTTCCTGCCTGAACAGGCCAATGTGCTACACAACCAGCTACCGCTGCACCGTCGCCAGGCAGGGGAGGTCCCCGATCAGTGGCGCCAGCGTTTCGAGCCCTTGCCGCGACCGCTGATCGCAGTGCTGGTGGGGGGCGACAGCGGCAAATTTGTCATGACCGATGACAAGGGCCGGCGGCTCGGGCAGCTGGCGGGCGGGCTGGCGCAGCGGGCCGATGGCTCTCTGGTGTGCGTTGCCAGTCCCCGCACCCCAATATCGGCGTTTGCGGCACTCAGTGACAGTGCCGGGGCACCGGCCCAGTGCTTTCCCTGGGGAGGTGAAAATCCCTATCAGTCACTGTTGGCATTGGCGGACGCTTTCGTGGTCACCGGTGAGTCCATGTCCATGCTGGGGGAGGCCGCTGACAGCGGCAAGCCGTTGTTGATCTACGATATGGCAGACCCGGACCCGCGCTGGTGGCGGCAGGCTCACAACTATCGCTACAAACCCCTGAGCCATCGACTGGCGATGCGATTCGGTCCGCAGCGAATGCGGCGCGATGTCGGGCGTATTCAGCACGCCCTGGTGCGGGCGGGCCAGGCCAGCTGGCTCGCCGAGGGGTCGACAGTGTCGGGGCAGAGCGCTGCAGTTGTAGCGCCGTTTGATAGCAGCGCCGAGCTGCTGCGCTCGGCGCAGGCGGTCAGGCGGCTTCTGCCACCGCGCTGAGTGGGTGTTGTGAGGGCGGCGGCAGGTCCGGCGTGCGTGCCAGTACCTCGAAAGCGTCGTGGCGGACGTGGTTTTGCGCCATCTCCTTGCGGATGAACTCCTCGCTGATCTTGCCCTGCTCGATACACTCCTTGAGCAAGCCGAAGAAGAAGTTCTCCTGGTTCTGGTCCGGGTGCTGCTTGTAGTTGCCCAGGAAAGCGTATTCACCGAACAGCTTGCGGCGCGCGCGCATGATCCAGGCCGCTGGCGGGAACAGCCGGAAGCGCTCCGCGGGTCGCCAGTCGGTGGGCAACCCGGTCTTCCAGGGCTGGGTCTTGCGACGGGTAGTGTGCAGCATCTTGGTGTCGGTGGTGAACTTGTCGAAGTCGTTCCACTCGGCCTCGAAGAAGTCAATGCTGTCGCGGTCTTCTTCCTTCAGGCACACCCAGGGCTGGTAGTCCTGGGTGAAATCGAACATGGCGCGAAACTTGGCTTCCGCATCCCAGTGCGTCAGCTTGGCGCAGTCGAGGAGCATCACGCTGGAGGCCATGCAGCGGTCAACCAAACCTTTGGGCCCGGAGCGCATGCGGCACATGATGGCCTTGCCCTGCATGTCTCGGTTCAGCAATTCCCAGATGTCGGCAGCGGCAAAGATGTCCGGATCGATCACCACCGCGCGACCTTCAAAGCCCATCAGGCCCGGGGGCATGAAACGGGTGGGGGTGAAGGATTGCAGGTCGTCATTCAGCCAGGTGCGCTTGACCCCGTCGCGCAGGTACTCCTTGCCTTCAAACTCGGCGAAGAACGGGTAGTCGCGACTGTCCATGATCTGGACATCGAACTTGTCATTGTTGGTGGAGTAACGGCGCAGGGCGTGCTCGGCAACAATCGCACCGGTAATCTGCTTGTGATTGGTCTGGATGAATACGCAGGCTTTCATAAACGCTTGGCAGGGGTGTTGATAGGCGCGCAACTATAAAGCAAAGCGTCCGGATTTTCTATGCGGGCCGGCGCTCAAGACGGTGAATTTCAGCGCAGCTATCAGCGCGAGTAGTAGTTGATGCTGCGCCCGGTGAGGGAGGTGTAGAGCACCCCGAAGGCCTTGGCCATGCGGTACAGGTTGTGCATCAGCATGCCCTTGGAGAACACTGAAAAGGGCAGCAAAAACAACGACATAAGGATTTTGCTGAGGGAGGTGGCCAACAGTTTAATGGCCCGTATGCCGGTGCCGTGGGCGCGCGCCATGCTGACCTGCGAGCAGCCATTCTTGAACCCTCGCTTGAGCAGGCCGCGGGCGGTGTAGCGCTCGGGCTCATGGTTGCGGTGAATCACCGACATATCCGCCGATGCCAGGCTGGCCCCCAACTCGTGGGCGCGAATGAAGAAGTCCTTGTCCTCGCCACCGCTGAAGCGGAAGGTGTGGTTGAACACCGGGCCGATGGTGGCGATCCGCTCGAGGATGCTGCGGCCCACCAAGGCGTTGCAGGTGGAGGCACAGCCGGGCAGGCCGTAGCGGCCGCCTTTGTTTTCATGCTTGGCTTTCACCGGTGAGCGGAAGATCCCGGATTCCCTCGCCCATTGGGGCATGAAGGAATCGAGCACCCAGGTACCGAATACCAGGTCGGCGCCGGTCACGGCCTGCCGGTCCAGCAGCTGGATGAGCCAGTCGGACTGCGGCTGGTCGTCGTCGTCGATAAAGGCCAGGAAATCGGCGCCCCGCTCCAGGGCCACCTCGACCCCGCGGTTGCGGGCGTAGGTTATACCGGAGCGCGGCTCGGTCACGTAGTGAATAGAGATCGGCAGGCGCGGCGCCGCGCGCTGGCAGATGGCTTCGGTTTCGGGATTGGGGTTGTTGTCAACCACGATCAGCTCCACCGAGCTCGGGTTGTAGCCGCTGAGGTCGATATCCTGCAGCGCGACCAGCAGGCGCATCAGTCCCTGGGAGCGACTGTGGGTGCAGACGCAGATGGCGACCCGCAGGTCGATGATCGTGCTGACTGTCATGGTGAGACTGTCATTGTGAATTGCTACTTGAAAATACCGCGGCGGTAGAGGCCCCAGAAAAAGCCCCACATGTGAACCAGTGGACGCCGCCGCACGCGCTCGGGAATCTCAATCGGCTCCCCCGAGTGGCGCTCCAGCTTCCATGCGATATAGTCGAGTCCCCCCTCGAACGTAAACAGTGCCTTGACCAGGCGCAGCACTGATAGTGTCTTTCCCTGTACCACCCGCAGGCGCCATGCCCACGCTGCCGTCTTCCTGACGCCTGTGGGTATGTCGCTCCTATAGCGTTCATCATACACATGAAATGGGAACACAAGCGAATCGGCGTGGAATGTTGTGACGGACCGGTAGAAATCGGCTGCGGTGAGCACCAGTTCCCGCGCGCGGCCGCTGCGCTCCGTGCGCAGCTCGGTGCCGTAGCTCAAGCCCAGCGCGCCCTCCCACAGCTCCGCCAGCGAGCCCTCCGCCGGCAGGGCCGGCAGGGCCCTGTGCAATAGCGTGTAGGCGGCGTCCAGCAGACAGTCTTCGACCTGTTGTCGGGTTTGTGGGCTGCGGCTCCAGGCAATCCGGGTGGGCTGCGCAAAGCGACCCCAGATATAAGACTGGAACCAGCCGCGGCTGCAGCCGCGGCGGAAGTCTGCCAGCGAGATCACCGTCACCTTGCTGCGCAGCACCTGTTTGTCCCAGAGCTGCTCGGCGTAGAACACGTTGGGGGGCAACAGCCGGTTGGCCAGCGCCAGAACGCCGTGGCCATAGGCCTGCGGGTAATCGTCGCACAGCAGGTAGATATCCAGCAGGCCGTCAAAGATGTCGCCGCTGCGCAGGCAGGACCCGTATACCAGCACTGCCGCGATCGAGTCGTTGTGGCGTTGGCGCAGGGCCGAGACCAACTGGCCCAGGGCCGGGTGACTCTCGGTATCCGGGCCGTTGACGGCGGGATAATCACTCATGGCCGGATAAACGTCAGCGCCTCGGTAGCGCTGATGTCCAGCGGTCCATGCACCGGCAGGATTTCACCGTCCAGGTTCACCTCGCCTTCCATCCACAGTTGCACGTTGTCGGCATTGTGACTGAAGTAGCCCTGGGCGGGTACCGCGTTGCGGCTGGGCTTGCCGCGGGCGATGCTGGCGAAGGTGCGGGCGAAGCGGCTGCAGCCCTGTTCCATCAGGGTCAGGCGCAGGGCGCCGGGTCCGGTTCCCCAGAACGGGCGCATTCCAAAGGCCAGCCGCCCCAGGGTGCTGACTGCCAGGATCAGCGCCTCGTGGTCGGTCCTGGGCTGCCCGTCAAGGCTAAGGCCAATGCGTTGGTCGCCGGTGAACTCCGGCTGTCCGCGCACTACGCCCCAGACGGTGCGCAGCGTGCCCAGCGCCAGGCTGAAATCATCTCGCAGGCCGCGGGAGTGGATTTCGCGATGCGCGTACTCGGTGCCCTGGATAACGGCACCGGCGCCCAGGAACATGCCAAAGTGGCGCTGTTCACCGATATCCAGGCGCAGCAGCCGCCGCTGACGAGGCGGCTCCGATAGACCGCGCTGGCCCCCACACCAATCGCAGAAGCGATTGACCGCGCGCGCCAGTGAGCCGCGCAGGCCAACGTCCCCGGCGTTCATATTGGCGGTGCCGCCCGGCAGCAATACCACGGCGGGCGGCGTCGCGAAGAACCCACCCTCCAGCATCTGGCCCAGCAGCGCCGAGTTGGTGCCGTCGCCGCCGTTGATGCCCAGCACTTCGATCCCCAGCTCTGCCAGGGTGCTGAGCGCTGCCGGTATCTCCTCCGCGCTGTGGGTGACGATATGGTGAATCGATGGCGTCGCATCGATGCGCTGGCGGAACTGCTCGAACTGGTCGCGGTTGTGGCCACTGGCCGGGTTGCTGACCAGGCCCACCGGCGTGTCTGCCGTAAAGCGGGTCACGGTGTGGAATCCCGCAACTCCACGGACTTCAGGGTCAGCGCCACGTAGCCCAGTCGGGGCGCCTTGCCCCGCACCTGCAGCGGCAGGCCGGTCTCGCGGTCGAAGGCCAGCAGCAGCTCGCCGGACAGGCCCAGCAAGCTGAAGTCGGGTTTGTCCGCCGCGGGTTGCAGCAGCTCTGCAGTGACCAGCAGCAGGTCTACCTCGCGGTGCCGGGTGCCAAAGCCGGCGAGCGCTGGATCCACCTCGACGAGATCTTCACCCGCGGCTTTGGCGCTGACCCGGTACAGGTTGAGGTCGGTATTCACCAGGAAGCTCTGGCTGGCTGCACCGGGCTGGAGCAGGGCAATCAGCAGCAGGGGATCGGTGACCCGCGGCTCGCCTTCCGGGTAGTCGATCCGGCGCTGGCTGGTGAGCTGCCATTCGCCGCTGGCATCGGGCTCCAGGCGCTCGCGGCTAATCCCGTTCAAACCGTAGCGCCATTGCTTGCGGCGCCGGTCATTGCCCTCGCTGAAGCGCCGACGCTCCAACAGGCTGCCATCGGGGCGGGCGCTGAGGCTGATGCGCTCACGGTTATTGGCCACGCTGTTGCTGGCTTCCAGGCACCAGGCTGCTGCGGACTCCTGACAGGCATCGAGCTCCAGTTGTGATCGCGCCGTGGCCCAGAAAGCTTTTTCTTCAAACACCAGGGAGCGCCAGGCCGGCAGCGGTGATTCGGTCGTCGGTTCGGCGCCGGCCAGCAACGGCAGGCCGAGCAGGATAGTCAGCGCCAGCGGTTTCATTCGACGCTCCCAGCCTGGAAAGGCAGCCTGTGCCCATGCCGGTGCGGATAGGCTGCGGCCACCAGGGCGACCGGCAGCCACAGGTACAGCCACATCTCCTTGGGGTGCACGAACAGGCGATCGAAATCCATGAATATGCAGGTCATACCGTATAAGAGTAGCGCGAGGTAGAGTCGTTCCCCACGGCTTCTGAGCAGTCCCACGGCCTGCACCAGTGCCGTACCGAGCAGCACCAGCAGCAGTATCAGCCCTACCAGACCGCCATCCCGCAGGGTGGCCAGGTAGCTATTGTGAGCGTGGTTGAATACCCGGTCGTAGGCGCTGACGTGGGGGTCCGCCAGGTAGCCGTGGCCCAGCAGCCAGTGGCCCGGCATATCCGCCACCACCTGCTGCCAGATGCCGGGCCGGAAGGAAAAACTCAGCACCCGGCTTGCCCACTCGCCCGGGTTGCTGGCCAGCAGCCCCAGGCTGACCACGCCGGCGGCCAGCGCCGGCAGCAGCGCCCGCCAGCCCAGCAGGACCAGCAAACCCATGCACACACCTGCCAGGGCGGTGCGGGACTGGGTCAGCAGCACTAGGGCACCCAGCACCAGGGCCAGGCCGGCGTAGGCCCAGCGGCGCGGCCGGTCATCGATGGCCAGTTGCACGCTCAGTACCAGGAACAGGCCATAGGCAGCACCGGCCTTGTTCTGGTGATGCATGACACCCAGAGGCTCCAGTCGAGCGCTGGGGAAAGGATGCTGGGCATACCAGCTGACAATCGAGACCAGGGCTGCAGCGGCTGCCAGCCAGGGCAGCCAGCGGCCATAGCTGTCAATCTGTTCGGCGTTGTTGATCCACAGGTAGCCGGTAATCGCCACGAAGGACAGCAAGTTGAGGCTCAGCCACAGCTGCCAGCCGGCGGCGGCGACGCTGAAGTTTGTCGACCAGGCCAGAGTCAGCATCATCCATCCGGCGTAGGCCAGCACCAGGGCCAGCAACTGATTGCCCCGGTAGAAACGGTAAAGCTCGCGCCACAGCAGCACCACGGCGGGAAACACCAGCAGGTAGTAGAGGCGTCGGTGCCCCGATGCCATGGGCAGGAGAAAATAGCCGGCAATGAACAGGCTGTACAGGTACAGCATGCCGCGCTCGAGCAGGAATCCTCGAATTTGCCTGATTTCCATTGAGATCAATAACTTGGGGCCGGCGAAAGGCGGCAAAAATACCACAGAATCTTGTGCATGGACCACGCATCCTTTACCCTGCGCGTTTTTTAACCTGCCCGGTTCCGGGGACATTACATGCACGCTGTTATCAAGCGACTGATTAAGTGGCTGGTCCGCGCGATCAAGAAATTCCTGCCCGAAGAACAGGGCCACAAGCTGGAGCGCTGGCGCCGCGGTCGCGAGGAATTCTGGAAATACAGGCAATGTGATTACATCTTTGCCTCCTATGGCAAAAGCGGCCGCACCTGGGTGCGGGTGATGATCTCCCGCTATTACCAACTGGTCTACAAACTGCCCGACAACATCCTGATGGGCTTCGACAACTACCAGCGCCTGAACCGCGATATACCGAAGATATTCTTCACTCACGACAACTACCTGCGACAGTTCACCGGCAACATGGACTCGAAACAGGACTTCTACGATAAGAAGACGGTGCTATTGGTCCGTGACCCACGCGATGTGGCGGTGTCGCAGTTCTTCCAGTGGAAGTTCCGCATGCGGCCCGACAAGAAGTCCATGAACAACTACCCGGAGCACGAAGCTGACATCTCCGTCTACGACTTCGTGAAGCACCAGGGGCAGGGCCTCAACCACATCATAGATTTTATGAACGCCTGGGCCACTGAGCTGGATAAGATCGAGAACCTGCTGATTGTGCGCTACGAAGACCTGCGTGCCGACGCCGCCACCGAGATGGCGCGGGTGGTGGATTTCCTGGGCATGGAGCCCAATCGCGAATACCTGGAAGACATGGCGGAGTTCGCCTCGGTGGAAAACCTGCGCAAAAAGGAACAGGAAAACTACTTCTGGCGCAGCGGCTCCCGGGTGCAGGCCAAGGACGTCAACGACCCCAATACCTACAAGGTGCGCAAAGCCAAGGTCGGGGGCTTCCGGGACTACTTTGACGATGATCAAGTGGCAGAACTAAGCGCCATGGTAGATTCGCGCCTGCTCCCGGTGTTCGGCTATACCAGCGCCGAACAGCAGGGGACGGCGGCACAAGCGAGCGAATCCTGACATGGAAAAATGCGTCTTTATACACACCAATGAACGGCAGTGGCTGGGTGCGCTGGTGGCGGAGTATTCCTTCAAACGCAACTCACGCAATCCCGACGCGTTTGACGTTCGTTTCATCCATACCCGCGACCATGCCTTCCTCGCGGAGAAGGAAGGCAAGACCTTCCTGCGCGGCGGCACCACCCGCGAATGGCGCATGGACGACCTGCAGTCCTTTACACCGCTGCGCTTTCTACCGCCCAAGCTGATGAGTTTCGGCGGCCGCGCCGTGGTCACCGACCCGGATGTGTTCGCTGTGGGCGACATCAACGAGCTGCTGGACCGTGATATGCAGGGCAAGGCCGTACTCGGACGCCACCGCTCTGCGAAAGAGGGCAAGGCTTACCAGGTGGCCACCAGCGTCATGCTGATGGACTGCGCGAAGCTCTCGCACTGGGATGTGGAAGCCGACTTCGACGCCCTGTTCCGCTACGAGAAAGACTACAAGGAATGGATGGTGTTGGCCTACGAGGACCCTGAGAACATCGGTTACCTCGAAGACTGCTGGAACGACTTCGACCACCTGGGCGCTGAGACCCGCTTGCTGCACAACACCAAGCGCCGTACCCAGCCCTGGAAGACGGGCCTGCCGGTGGACTATACGCCGGCGGACAAATTCAAGGACAAGCCCCTGCTGGCTTCTCTCAACCGACTGCGGGCTCGACTGTTTGGCGAATACGGCCTGCTGGGCCACTACCACCCGCACCCGGATAGTCACCAGGAGGCCTTTTTCTTCGGTCTGCTCAAGGAATGCCTTGAGCACGGCCATGTTAGCGAAGCCCTGGTGCGAGACGAAATGGCGAAGAACCACGTGCGCCACGACGCCTTCGAGGTGCTGGAGCGCACCCCGCCGCTGACGGAGCAGCCTGCTCTGGCAGCCTGAGCCGCCCGGGCAGTCGACGAGGACTAGCTGTAATGAAATACCTGGATATTGAGAAACTCCGCGCGCTGGGCCGTGAGGAGTTCATGGCCACCAGGCCCTACCCGTTCTTCAACACCGAGGGCATGCTCACCGAGCAGGGCTTCCAGGATCTGCTGCACAACATGCCGCCGCTGGAGTCCTTCGGCGAGATCTTCGGCAAGGAGCGCCGCGCCGGCCAGGCCCCCCATGATCGCTACTCGCTGGAGTACACCCCGGACACCGAGGTGCCCCTGCCCTGGAAAGAGTTTATCGGCGAGCTGTGCAGCGATGACTACCGCCGGGAGATTGAGCGCCTGCTGGGCGCGAAGAAGGCGGAATTCCGCTTTCACTGGCACTACACGCCGACGGGGCGCGACGTCTCACCCCACTGCGATGCCCGCCGCGAGCATGGCTCACACCTGTTCTACTTCAACTCGGAAGAGGACTGGAAACCGGAGTGGGGTGGATCCACTCTGGTGTTGGATGATGGTGGGCGCCTCAGCTATGACTCGGCGCCGGCCCTGGAAGAGTTCGATTCGGTGCACGAGATGGATTCCATCGGCAACTACAGCGCCCTGATGTTGCGCACCGATCACGCCTGGCACGCAGTTCGGCCCATCAACTGCCCGGAAGACCGGCTGCGGCGCATCTTCATCGTGGTCGTCAATCCCGACAAGCTGTTCTGGAAGGTGCGTGACCGCATCATCGGCAAGCAGATCCAGCGCTTCTGAGCGGCTTGCCTGAACAGCTTGGGCCTGGCTCGGCCCACCTCTGGCTGTGCTCCCTGGAGGCGGCATCCGCCCTTGACGCCTCGGTGCTGAGCGCCGAGGAGGCTGCGCGTCGCCCCGAGGCCGCCCTGGGCCGTGTCTGGCAGCGTCACCTGCTCTCGCACTACGCCGCCACATCCCCTGCCGACTGGCAGTTTGAGACTGGCCGCCACGGCAAACCCCGGCTGACGCCCGTGCAGCCGCTGGAATTCAATCTCAGCCATTCCGGCGACTGGTTGGTGATGGTAGTGGCTGAGGGAGTACCGGTGGGGGTCGACATCCAGCAGTGGGACTCCCAGCGCCGGCTAGACCGGCTGGCCCGACGGTATTTTTCGGGCCCGGAAGTCGAGCTGTTGTCCAGCCTGGACGGGGATGCGCAGTTGCGGCACTTCTATCGGCTCTGGACCCTCAAGGAGGCGTGGACCAAGGCCCATGGCGGTGCCCTGCCTACCGCGCTGGGTGAGGTCGGCTATCGGCTGGAGGGGGAGGCTCTTGTCTGCCTGGCGCCGGGTGCTGGCGAGCACAGCAGCCAGTGGTTGGCCGAACTGGACGGTTACAGCCTGGCGTTTTGCGGCCTGCAGCGGGGCATCGCGCTGCAGTCCAGGGAATGGTTGTCGCCTGCCCGTTTCAGGCCCTGCGAGTTGGCTGCCGTGGCCGGCGACGGCTTGCGGCAGGGGTGAGCCAGGGTTGGCGTAAGCTCGTGAATTACTGAGAAAAACTCCCTGGCCTGGGCTTGAAATGGATAGGGGCGGACTGTAGAATTCGCGCTCTCGAAAATGGAGGCCTCCTGGAGGCTAAGTAGAAAGCAGAATGAAGACTTACAGCGCAAAAGCAGAAGACGTGCAGCGCGACTGGTTCGTAGTCGATGCCTCGGAAAAGACCCTGGGCCGCCTCGCCAGCGAAATCGCGCACCGCCTGCGCGGCAAGCACAAGGCTGAATACACCCCCCACGTTGACACCGGCGACTACATCGTCGTGATCAACGCTGAGAAGATCAAGGTCACTGGCGCCAAGGCCACTGACAAAATGTACCACCACCACACCGGTTACCCGGGTGGCCTGAAGAGCATGTCTTTCGAGAAGCTGATCGACAAGGCGCCGGAGCGTGTGCTCCAGGGCGCCGTCAAGGGCATGTTGCCGCGCAACCCGCTGGGTCGCGCGATGTTCAAGAAACTGAAAGTCTACGCTGGCGCCGAGCACCCCCATACGGCTCAGCAGCCCCAGCCCCTGAATATCTAAGGTCTATTTATGTCAGCGACTCAATACTACGGCACCGGCCGCCGCAAGACTTCCACGGCACGGGTGTTCCTGAAGAGCGGCGGTGGCAGCATCACCGTGAACAGCAAGCCCCTGGACCAGTACTTCGGCCGTGAAGTGGCGCGCATGATCGTGCGCCAGCCACTGCAGCTCACCGAAACCGAAGACAAGTTCGATATCAATGTGACGGTAGCCGGTGGCGGCAGCTTCGGCCAGGCCGGTGCTATTCGCCACGGCATCACCCGCGCGCTGATGGAGTACGATGACTCCCTGCGTGGCACCCTGCGTGGCGCCGGGTTCGTGACCCGCGATGCCCGTGCGGTGGAGCGCAAGAAGGTCGGCCTGCGCAAGGCCCGCAAGCGTCCGCAGTTCTCCAAGCGTTAAACGCGACGCTGCTACAGCTTGTTACTCCGAAAATGCCCGGGCCGTTCGCGGTTCGGGCATTTTTTCTGTCCGCGTCTTGCACAAGAAATCCCAGAAAATACCGGCACTTAGGTGCTTTTCCTTGTCAGAGCAGGGCAAAGTCATTACCATTTGCAGCGGTTTAATTTCGTCCCCCCTCACGCCTCCGGGAAATCCAGGCTTCGTCTTGGGAAGGTTGTTGAAAAATGGCCTCCCGCAAGTCCTTGGCAAAACCCCCGCCGTATAAGGACATGTGCGTGAATGCAGCTACGGGAGTGCTACATGAGCAGTGATACTGTGAACACCGGCCGCCGCCGGTTCCTGACCACCGCCACCAGCGCGGTGGGCGTGGCTGGCGTTGTCGGTATAGCGGTGCCCTTCGTCGGTTCCTGGAATCCCAGCGCCAAGGCCGAAGCGGCCGGTGCGCCGGTCAAGTTCGACATCAGCAAGATTGAAGAAGGCCAGATGACCGTCGTCGAATGGCGCGGCAAGCCGGTGTACGTTTTGCGCAGGACCGAGGAGCAGGTGGCCAGCCTGGCCCAGCTCGATGACAGCCTCAAGGACCCACAGTCTGAAATCTCTGATCAACCCGCTTATATCGAGGGCGAAGCGCGCTCCATCAAGCCGGAGATCATGGTGTTTGTCGGTCTCTGCACACACCTCGGCTGTGCACCGAAGTTCCGTCCCGAGGTGGGCGCTGCCGACCTCGGCGGCGATGAGTGGCTCGGTGGTTTCTTCTGCCCTTGTCACGGCTCCAAGTTCGACCTCGCAGGTCGTGTCTATTCCGGCGTGCCGGCCTCAACCAACCTGGTGGTTCCGCCGTATTCCTTTGAGGATGACATCACGCTGGTGATTGGTGTCGATGAGGAGGCTGCATAAATGAATAATGCTCTGATTGGGCTGCGCGACTGGATCGACACCCGCCTGCCTATCATGCGTGCGTGGAATACGCACATGGGCGAGTACTACGCGCCCAAGAACTTCAACTTCTTCTACTACTTCGGCGTGTTCTCGCTGGTGGTGCTGGTCAACCAGCTGCTGACCGGCATCTGGCTGACCATGAACTACACGCCCAGCGCCGAAGATGCCTTTGCCTCCGTCGAGTACATCATGCGCGACGTGGATTACGGCTGGATTCTGCGCTACATGCACTCCACCGGCGCTTCCGCCTTCTTCGTGGTGGTGTATCTGCATATGTTCCGTGCGCTGCTGTACGGGTCCTACAAGAAGCCACGGGAACTCATCTGGCTGTTTGGCATGCTGATCTTCGTGGTGCTGATGGCCGAGGCTTTCGTCGGCTACGTACTGCCCTGGGGCCAGATGTCCTACTGGGGTGCCCAGGTGATCATCTCCCTGTTCGGGGCCATCCCGGTGGTCGGCGAAGACATCGTGACCTGGATTCGCGGTGATTACCTGATCTCCGGCATTACCCTGAACCGCTTCTTCGCCCTGCACGTGGTGGCGCTGCCGATCGTGCTGCTGGCCCTGGTGGTACTGCACATACTGGCGCTGCACGAAGTCGGCTCCAACAACCCGGACGGTGTCGACATCAAGAAGCACAAGGATGAGAACGGTATTCCGCTCGACGGCATCAAGTTCCACCCCTACTACTCGGTGCACGACCTGCAGGCTATCGGCGTGTTCCTGTTCGTGTTCTGTGCGGTGATGTTCTTCGCCCCGGAAATGGGCGGCTACTTCCTCGAGTACGCGAACTTCGAAGAGGCCAACAACCTCAAGACCCCTGAGCACATTGCGCCGGTGTGGTACTTCACGCCTTTCTACTCGGTGCTGCGCGCCGTACCTGACAAGTTCTGGGGCTTTGTGGCTTTCGCGGCCTCGGTGGCTATTCCCTTCCTGCTGCCCTGGCTGGACCGCAGCCCGGTGAAGTCCTGGCGCTACCGCGGCAACATCACCAAGGCGATGCTGCTGCTGTTCACGGTGTCCTTCCTGATCCTGGGCGTGCTGGGTGTATGGTCGCCGACGCCTGGCCGGACGCTGCTGGCGCAGATCTGCTCCATCATCTACTTCGCCTTCTTCCTGCTGATGCCGGTCTGGACCAGCGTCGAGAAGACCAAGCCGGTGCCGGAGCGGGTGACCATGAACGGCGGCATCGGGGTCTGGGGTTCCCTGGGCGTGCTGGTGCTGATTGCGCTGCTGACGGTGCTGCCGCTGAAAGCGGTGGCGGCCGGTGGCCCCGGCATCGAGCTGGACCACATGGAGCCCAATCTGTCAGACAAGTCCTCACTGCAACACGGCGCGGGCCTGTACCAGAGCTACTGCTCCGGCTGCCACTCGCTGCAGTATTCACGTTACGTGCGGGTCGCCAGCGACCTCGACATCCCGGTGGATATTGCCGAGCAGTATCTGGTGCTGGATCGCAGCCACAAGGTGGGCGACCTGATGGACAACGCTATGCCGGACGCGCTCGGCAAGCAGTGGTTCGGCGTGGTGCCGCCCGACCTGACACTGATTGCCCGCTCCAAGTCCCCGGACTACCTGTACACCTACCTGCGAACCTTTTACGAGGATGCGTCGCGGCCCCTGGGTGTCAATAACAAGGCCTTCCCCAACGTCGGTATGCCCCACGCGCTGATTGAGCTGCAGGGTTTGCAATCCTGCGCGGCCGGGCCGGTGCAGGCGGACAATGGCGGCGTCAAGCGTGACCCGCTGACCAACCAGGACATCCTGGATGACCCCTGTGGCAACTTCACCCTGGTGCAGGAAGGCGCCATGAACCCCGAGGAATTTGACGAAGCCGTCTACGATCTGGTCAACTTCCTTGCTTACGTCGGTGAACCGGCAGCGGTGCAACGCCAGCGCATTGGCGTCTATGTGCTGCTGTTTATCGGCATTTTCTTCGTGTTCGCCTGGCTGCTGAACCGCGAATACTGGAAAGACGTCCACTAGGCGGCGTCACTGGGGTGGCCACCGGGCGCACCCCCTCATCACTAAGAAACTGATTCCTGGGGGAGTACCATGGGTGTTGTCGCCAAACGGTCTTCAATGACCTTTTTCTCGGATAGCGAGAGCCACTATAGCCACCGCGTTCGCATCGTTCTTGCCGAGAAGGGCGTGACCGTCGACGTGGTTGAAGTCGACGCTGGTCATCCCCCGGAGGAGTTAGCGGAGCTCAATCCCTACAACTCCCTGCCCACCCTTGTCGACCGCGACCTGGTGCTGTTCGAGTCCAAGGTGATGATGGAATACCTCGACGAGCGCTTCCCGCACCCGCCGCTGTTGCCGGTGTATCCGGTGGCCCGTGCCGAGAGCCGCCTGTACATACACCGCATCGAGAAAGACTGGTGTTCCCTGGTCGACCAGATCCAGAACACCCGCTCTGATAACGTGGTGGAAAAGTGCACCAAGGAACTGCGCGAGGGTCTGCTGGCCGTGGCGCCTATCTTCGGTGAGAAGCCTTTCTTTATGAGCGATGAATTTACCCTGGTGGACTGCTGCCTGGCGCCGGTACTGTGGCGCCTGCCCACCCTGGGTATCGAGTTCCGCGCGACCAAGCAGAGCAAGCCGCTGTTGGCCTACATGGAGCGTGTATTTAATCGTGACGCCTTCCAGTCCAGCCTATCCGAGCAGGAGCGGGAGATGCGCCTCTAGGCGAGGCGCAGGGCGGAATCCACGGCCATGACCATGAGTTCCAGCCGACCGTACGTGATGCGGGCGCTGTACGAGTGGATTCTCGACAATGAGTGCACGCCCTATGTACTCGTTAATGCCGAAGAAGCCGGGGTAGATGTGCCCCGCCAATACGTCAAGGACGGCCAGATCGTTCTCAATATCTCCCCTAACGCTGTTGTCGACCTGGTCATCGACAACGACGCCCTGCGCTTCAATGGCCGCTTTGGCGGCGTACCTATCGATGTGTTTGTGCCGATGAGTTCGGTGGTGGGCATTTACGCCCGCGAAAACGGCCAGGGCATGGTATTCGATCGAGACGACACGCCCTGGCCTGAGCCGCCGGACGGCCCCCCTCGGGGCAATGGTGGCAATGGTGGCAATGGCGGCGGACCCGGTAAAGGCAATGGCGACAAGCGGCCCAGCCTGAAAGTCGTTAAGTAGTTCCCGCGGGCGGCCCGAGTGGTGCGCCGGGTCAGTCGATCCACTCGAAAATCTGCACCACCTTTTCCACCCCGCCGGTGGAGCGCGCTACTTCGACGATGCGCTCGGCTTCCGCCTGGGATACCAGGCCCATCAGGTAAACCACGCCGTCCTCAGTCACCACGGTCACGCGATTGCCCTGGATTTCCTCAGAGGCCAGCAGGGAGGATTTCACCTTGGTGGTGAGCCAGGTATCACTGGAGCGGGTGAGGGCAGACGTGTTGCCGGATACCACTAACTCATTGTAGATGCGGCGCACGCCGCGAATATCGCGAATCCCGTCCGAGGTCTTCGCTTTCATCGACTCGTCGGGTACCTGCCCGGTAATCAGTACGTAGCCGTTGAAGCTGGTCACGCTGATATTGGCTTCCTTGAACTGCTCGCCCAGTTCCTTGATATGCCGTTGACTCTTGGTCTCTATCGACTCGTCCTCGACCCGTGCACCCTTGGTGCGTTTCCCGGGATCCTCCTCGACCGGGCCGATCGCCGCGAAGAAACTGCCGCAGCCGCTAAGGGCCAGGCTGAAGAGCAGTGCCAGGGAAGCTAAGGAGTACTTCATTCGCTGTCTGTACCAAAATAGTTGCCGAACAGGGATTGGTCTATCAGTTTGCAGAGACAGTGAACAATCATTGTCTGCATTTCTATGATCCGCGGACCGCGGGAAGAGTTCACATGAATTTCGATGTCTTCCGGCAGCATCAGGCTGGACACGTCGGTGCAATCGCCGCCGCTTAACAGCACCACCAGCATCTCGCGCTCATGGGCGGCGCGAATGGCCTGTATCAGGCTGCCATTGTTGTCGCTGGCTGCCACCGCCAGCAGTACATCACCGGCCTGACCGATGGCTCGCACCTGGCGGGAGTAGACGTCGTTGTTGCTGGCGGCGCTTAACGCTGTCAGGGTGGCGCCGTCGCCGCTCAGGCTGAGGGCGGGCAGCGCCGGCCGTTCCTGCTCGTAGCGGTGCACCAGGCCAATACTGAACAGCTGCGCCACGGCGGCGCCGGCGCCGTTGCCGCAGCAGAGGATTTTGTGCTCGCCCAGCAGCGCCTGGTTGATCACCTCAACGGCGCGCTCCAGCGGGTCGACCAGTTCGTCGACAGAGATCGATACCAGTTCGAGAACCTGCTGGAAGTCCTCTGCGATCACCTCGTATGTGCTCATGCTTTGCTAACTGCCAATGGCATTTTTGATCCATTGTATCTCATGTTCCCCGGCGCGCTGCCCGGCGTCGATTGCGACCACGTCGATGCGGCAGGGTGTCTGATCCGACAGGCGGTGTGTTTGCAGGTAATGCTGCGCGGCGGCCAGCAGTTTCCGCTGCTTGGCAGGCGTGACGGAGGCGGCTGCGCAGGCATAACCCCGTGGGCTTCGATAGCGCACTTCCACAAACACCAGGGTGTTGCCGTCGCGGCACACCAGGTCGATTTCACCCAGCTTGCACCGGTAGTTGCGCGCGATCAGTGTCAAACCGGCCCGGCGCAGCAGGCGGGCGGCCCGGTCCTCAAAGCGTTTGCCTGTTAGCATGCGACCTCCCTGTCACATGGTGTGGTAGCCGTCGCTTACCGCGCCTGTGGAATGCCTCCCTCGAACTGCGCAGACACCAGTTCCCGGTGTACGCGGCCGTTGGCATCCATGTTGAGCAAGCCGCTGTTGCCGCGCACACGCGCCGCAGGCGAGCTGCGCAGCTGGCCCAGACGCCAGTTCAGCATGAATGCATCCGCGCCCAGTGCGTGCAGGCTCGCCCATAGCTCTTCGCTGCCGGCGGCGGCCAGCGCCTGTTGCATGTTGCCCTCGCTTGCCAGCAGCCAGGGAATCTCCAGCAGGCGGATGCCGTTCAGATCACGGTCTCTCTGCGGGTCGACCCGGCCGCTGAAGATGGCAGAGTTTGAATACACCGGCAGGTCGCCGGCGTAGTGGAAGGCAATGAGGGGCTTGATGGAGCGGGCGTCCTGGGGTGATTGGCTGAGCAGGAAGACCACGTCCACGTCCTGGCGCCGGCGCGGTGTAAACTCGGTGGGTTCTCCCAGCAGCCGGCGCAACCGTGTCGCGCGGCCCTCGCTCGCGCTGAGGTTCAAGGCCTCCTTCAAACTGCTGGAATAGTCGGCCTGGCCGCTGAACGTGGCAATCGCCCGCAGTTCGCCCTCGCGGGCGGTCCAGGCCTGCCCGAGGGTGTCGCTCATGCGGTCGCCCCAGTCGCCGGCGGGGCGAATCAGCAGCGCCGTACGGGCGCCGCTGTCGTAGCCCAGCCGCGCCAGCTGGCGAGCCTCGTCGGTGGCGGCCAGGTCCAGTTGCACTGGAACTGCCAGCGTCTGGGGCTCGCCCGTCTCCGCGTCTACCGGCGGTTCTGCAAAGCTGTCGGCATGGGGGTGCCAGGCCAGGGTCATCACTGGAATCTGCGCTTCCTCGCCAGGCAGCCAACCCAGCAGCTCTTCCGGCGTCAGCGGGCCTATCACCAGCTCCGCCCCGGCTCGCACAGCCACCTGGTAAGCCGTGCTGAAATCCGGTTGCGCAGCGGTGTCCATCACCATCAGTTCCTGTTCCGGCCAGCCGCGCTGGCGCGCCTCGAACTGGGCCGCCAGGTAGCCCTGCAGCAGGGCGCGGGCGCGCTCGCTGGCGCCGCCGCCCAGGGGCAGTAGCAGGGCAACCCGCTGCGGGGGGGTGCCGTCTGACAGTGCCTGCAGGCCGCCGGGTAGCTGCTCGGCAGCGCGGTGCTCTGCGTAGCGCTCACGCCACAACGCCAGCTGCGCCAGCTGCACGTCGGGGCTTTCCATGACGTCTGCTGCCAACAGCGCCAGTTCCAGCCAGCCGCGCCAGTGCTGGCTGACCGGCTGCTGCAGCTCCGCCTCCAGGGTCGTCAGCGCGCTGCGCTGCAGGTTATGCCAGATGAACTCTACCAGGGCGGTATTCCGCGCCGGGTTTTCGCTGCTGAGCAGCAGACGGTCCGCCAGCCGCGCGGCTGCCAGCGAGCCTTCTTCGGTCAGCACCAGGCGCAGCTGCCAACGATCCAGGGGCTCGCGCAACTCGGGGTCTACCGTGCCCAGTAAGGGAATGGCCTGGCGCAGGCCGGCCAGCGCGCTAGCAGTATCGCCCTGCAGGTAAAGCAGTTCTGTATCCATCGCCAGCACGCGCACCCGCTCGTTGGTGGTCAGCTTGCTGTCGTCCAGGTCCCTCAGTATGCTGGCCGCGGGAAGCAGCTGGCGCCTCGCCAATAGCTGTTCAGCTTCCTGCAAACGGGCCGTGAATGCCGTTTCCTCGCCGCTGTCCGGCGGCAGTGTGACGATCTCGTCCGCCGGGCGTTCAGCCGTGGCCTGTTGGGCGGGCTCGGAGGCGCAGCCTGACAGCAGTGCGGCGACAGCGAGCACTGCAGCCAATGCCAGTGTAGCCAGTGGTAGGGTAGTGGCCGCAGGGGGCGGTGCGGGCTGTCTGGAGCTCGGTTCCATGAATTCTGTGTTTGCGGGTTTCGTCTAGGATGGCTTCCAGCGCTGGCCGAGACAACTGTCTTTAACGGCAATTAATAACAACGGTAGTTTTTTCAGCACGGAGACGGGATGGACAGTGGACTTTACGTGGTCGCCACGCCCATCGGCAACCTGGGGGATATGGTGCCCCGGGCGGTGGAGGTGCTGCAGGCGGCGGACCTGGTGGCGGCCGAGGACACCCGCCACAGCGCGCCCCTGCTCAAGCACTTCGGCATCGACACGCCGATGCTGGCCTATCACGATCATAGCGATCAACGCGCCCTGTCGCGGATTGAGCAGTGTATCGAGTCCGGAGGCAGTGTGGCCCTGATCTCCGATGCAGGCACGCCGCTGATTTCCGACCCGGGTTATCGGCTGGTGCGGCACGCTCACGAACAGGGCTGGGCGGTGGTGCCGGTGCCGGGCGCCAGCGCCGCCATCGCAGCACTGTCAGTGGCCGGCTTGCCGACTGACCGCTTCCTGTTCGAGGGCTTTTTGCCAGCCAGGGCCGCCGGGCGCCAGGCGCGGCTGGAAGAACTGGCAACGGAAACGGCCACCCTGGTGTTCTATGAGGCACCGCACCGGGTGCTGGACACACTGGGCGATATGCGCGACCTGCTCGGCGAACAGCGGGTAGCAGTGCTGGCCCGGGAGTTGACCAAGACCTTTGAAACCCTGCTACGAGCACCGTTGGCCGAACTGGTGGCGCGGGTCGAAGCGGATAGCAACCAGTCCAGGGGTGAGATTGTGCTGCTGGTGGAGGGGGCCGAGACGCGCTCGGGTGATATCACCCCGGAGATCGCGCGCATGCTGGAACTGCTGTCTGAGACCTTGCCGCCGCGCCAGGCCGCCGGGCTGGTGGCGGACGCCTTTGGCCTGCGCAAGAAGCTGCTGTACGAGCACCTGATTTCCCGCTAACCTTGCGCGCGGAGTTGGTCAGGCGATCGCTGTGCGCAAGCATGGAGGAAAGTCCGGGCTCCACAGGGCAGGGTGCCAGGTAACACCTGGGGGGCGTGAGCCCACGGAAAGTGCAACAGAAAGGAAACCGCCACAGCGACCCCGGTTGCTGTGGTAAGGGTGAAAAGGTGCGGTAAGAGCGCACCGCGCGGCTGGCAACAGGCGTGGCGATGGTAAACCCCACTCGGAGCAAGACCAAATAGGAATCCATAGCTGCGGCCCGCAGTGGATTCGGGTAGGTCGCTACAGGCAGGCGGCGACGCCTGTCGCAGATGAATGATCGTCCACGACAGAACCCGGCTTACGACGAACTCTTTTTTATAAGACCGCTGTAGTCCTTCGCCTCTAAGCTGAGGTGGAGGCGCTACTTCGCTGTTTTCCTTCTTTTTCTGTAGTCCTTCGCCTCTAAGTTGGGGCGGGGGCGCTACGCCGCCTATCTACTTGAGTTTGCATATACCAACTCTTCGCAACGCGAGGGGTGCTGCGTAGGGCGGGCGCGAGCAGTGTACCCACCCTCCACGGGCACGCTACAAGCATGACATCCCTGTCTCGCTCGGGAACGCGGATCGCCGCCCGGGCCATCCATGGCCGTTCACGGTCCGTGGAGTCGGTCTAGTCAGCTCACACCCTCTGTCAGTCAGAACTTCAAACGAGCGGCGATCGAAGCTCGGATAGGTGTGCCGCTTAGATAGAGCGCGCGTGGTGCCTGGGGGCTTTCCGGGACTAGCCGTCCGCGACCGTATGCGGCCAGGGACGGCCGCATCCGAGCGAGACAGGGATGTCATGCTTGTAGCGTGTCCCGGAAAGCCCCCAGGCGCCGCGCGTGCGTGTTCGAAGCGATCCCGCAGTTGGCCGCGGGGGAAAGCATCAGTCTTGCTTGAGGGGGTGGTCCGCGGGGAGTTGGCGGGAGATCCACAGGGCGAGTTTGTGCTTCATCTCGGGGACTTTTTCCTGGCCTTTGGCCAGCGGCTGGATGAGCTTGTCGTGAACCAGCAGCCGGTACAGGTAGGTGACTTTGTCGTGGGCGGAATCGGTGGCTTCGAAGGCGCCGACGCCGCGCTTGCGGGCATAGAGTTCGCCGATGCGCAGCGCCTCGCTGACCAGTTCTGCCTCGTGTTTCAGCTTCGCCATAGTGCTCCAGTACTCGGGTTTTCGCCTTCCTCCAAGATAGACCAGTGTTGCAGCAGGGGGGTGGTTTTCCCTGCCACCGCGATTTTTAGATGTTTTTGTAATAACCACGATGTCTTTTAAGAAGAAATTAGTTTTCTACTTAAAGTAAAGTGTCAGAAGTGCGACTTATGAGGCTGTTTTGGTGACTTTTTTGGTCCCAGAAAGTGCCTCACAATCTCGCCTGAATTCCCATTTTTTTGACGTAATTCACTGAAATCCCAAGGTTTTTTGGCTGGGCCTGTATTGACAGTGTCGCGCGGGCGTACCTATAGTGTCGAAAAGTGGGAATAAGTGGGTATTTTTGGTTTTCGGTGGTTATCAGGGGTAACCGGACACCATTCAGTGGGGATCAGTGGCGATGTTTCGCGGGGTGCAACATATCAACATGGACGCCAAGGGCAGACTGGCTATGCCAGCCCGCCAGCGCGAGCCGTTGATGGCCCAGTGCGAGGGGCAGCTCGTTGCCACCATCGACACCCAGTCCCAATGCCTGTTCATCTACCCCTTGCCCGTCTGGGAGCAGATCGAGCAGGAGATCCAGGATCTCCCGGCCCTGAATCCTGCGGTCAAGCGCTTCCAGCGCCTCGTTATCGGCTACGCCACGGACCTCGAACTCGACGGCAACGGCCGTATTCTGCTGCCGGCGCCGCTGCGCGACTACGCGCAGCTCGAGAAGAAGTTGGTCCTGGTCGGCCAGGGCAAGAAGCTGGAACTGTGGTCCGAAGAGCTGTGGCTGGCGGAGCGCGAACAGGCACTGTCCGAATCCGGCCCGGACGCGGCACTTCCCGAAGAACTGATGTCGCTGACGCTGTAGGGGGTCGGCATGCATCAAACAGTGTTGTTGCGAGAGGCGGTTGAAGCCCTCGTGACGGTGCGCGATGGCTACTACGTCGACGGTACCTTCGGACGCGGTGGTCACAGTCGCGCCATTCTTGCAGCGCTCAGCGCGGAGGGGAGTCTCTTGGGCGTCGACAAGGATCCACAGGCGATTGCGGTCGCCAGCGAGTTAAAGGAGGGTGACAGCCGGTTCGATTTTGAGCACGGCTCGTTCGCCCAGCTTCCCCGTCAACTGCGCCGAAAGGGGATCGGCGCAGTTGACGGTATTTTATTGGATCTCGGTGTTTCCAGCCCGCAGTTGGATGAGGCCGAGAGGGGATTTTCGTTCAGTCAGGATGGGCCCTTGGATATGCGCATGGATACCACCCAGGGACAGACCGCCGCCGCATGGCTGGCCTCTGCCTCGCACGGTGATATTGCCAGCGTGTTGCGCGAGTACGGCGAGGAGCGCCACGCCGGTCGCATCGCCAGCGCCATCCTGCGCGCCCTTGAATCGGGCCCGATAGAGACTACCGGGCAACTGGCAAAGATCGTTTCCGAGGCCAATCCCAGTTGGGAAAAGCACAAGCATCCGGCGACTCGCGCCTTCCAGGGTATTCGCATCTGGATCAATCGCGAACTCGAGGACCTGGATGCCCTGCTGGCGTCGGCGGTGGATTTACTCAGGCCCGGCGGGCGCCTGGTCATCATCAGCTTCCACTCGCTGGAAGATCGCATGGTCAAGCGCTTCATCCGTCGCATGAGCCGCGGCGAACAGCCGCCCAGGGGTGTCCCGGTCCGTGACAATCAGGTGCGCCGGCAACTCGCCGCTGTCGGTCGCGCCATCAAACCCTCTGCCGAAGAAGTGAAGGGCAATCCGCGGGCCCGCAGCGCCGTCATGCGCATTGCCGAGCGCCTGCCCGAGGTGGCGGCATGAAGCCTGCCGTCGGCAGGCCAGCGCGGGGCTGGGTTGTGGTCAACCTGGGGCTGCTGGTGGCCGTGGTGGCGACGGCGGTTTCTATTGTCAGTGCTTCCCATCACTGCCGGCAGGCCTATGCCAGCTTGCAATCTCTACAGTCCTCACAATGGGATATGCAGGAGCAGTGGGGCAAGCTGCTGCTGGAGCAGAGCACCTGGGCGGCCCACCATCGCGTCGAGCAGCTGGCCCGCAAGGAGCTGGACATGCGCCTGCCGCGGGCCTCCGAACTGCAGGTGGTAGTGCCCGGCGTCGGCCCCGACGCAGTAGCGGGAGCGACGCCATGAGTGGGGCAGCGATCAGCCCGGTTTCGCCCTGGCGCAGCCACCTGATGGCCACATTTATCACCCTATTATTCGGTTTGCTGGTGTGGCGCGTACTGAGCCTGCAGGTGCTGGACAGCGACCGGGGCTACGCCTTCCTGCAGGACCAGGGCGAGGCGCGTTATGTGCGCAGCGCCGAGATCCCTGCCTACCGCGGCATCGTGTCCGATCGTCGCGGCGAGCCGCTGGCCGTCAGCACCCCGGTCATCAGCCTGTGGGCCAATCCGCAACAGCTGGCGGAGTCGGGACGGGTCGCCGAGCTGGAGTCTGCGCTGGGCCTTGAGGACGGCGCTTTGACGCAGCGCCTGGACAACTATGCCAAGCGAGAATTCATGTACCTACAACGCCATATGACACCTCCGGAAGCGCGCGCCGTATTGCGTCGCAAGATTCCCGGTGTGGGTGGCCGCCGCGAGTACCAGCGCTACTATCCGGCAGGGGAGGTAGCCGCCCACGTTGTCGGCATGACCGACGTCGATGACCGTGGCATCGAGGGTATGGAGCTGGCCTTCGAGGACTGGCTCAAGGGCGCGTCGGGTCGCAAGCAGGTGATCAAGGATCTGCACGGGGAAGTGGTCCGGGATATCGGTGAGCTGCGTGCCGCACGCCCCGGGCGCGACCTCACCCTCAGCATCGACCTGCGAATCCAATACCTGGCGCACCGCGAGCTGCAGCGAGCGGTCGCCAGCACCGGCGCCAAAGCCGGTACGGTGGTCACCCTCGACAGTCGCACCGGCGAAGTGCTGGCGCTGGTCAACTACCCGACTTACAACCCCAACGGTCGCGGCAGCCTGAAGCCTGGCAGCACGCGCAACCGGGCGCTGACCGATTTGTTTGAGCCGGGCTCTACCATGAAGCCGCTGACCCTGGTGGCAGCGTTGGAGAGCGGCCTGTATGCCCCGGATACGCTTATCGATACCTCGCCGGGTCGCATACAGGTGGGCAGCAAGGTGCTGCTGGACCCTGTCAACTACGGTGAGCTGAGCGTGGCCCGTATCGTCGCCAAGTCCAGCCAGGTGGGTATTGTAAAAATCGCCCTCCAGCTGAACGAGCAGGCGGTCTGGCAGGCATTCTCCCGTTTCGGGCTGGGCGAGAATCCCGGTACCGGCTTCCCCGGGGAAAGCGCGGGGGTGCTGCCGTTCCGCGACCGCTGGCGCGATATCGAGCGCGCCACCCTGGCCTACGGCTATGGCCTGGCGGTGACCCCGCTGCAGCTCGCACGCGCCTATGCCGTGCTGGCCAATGACGGCAAACTGGTGGCGCCCAGTCTGCTGCGGCTGGAGAAGGCCGCCGCGCTGGATGCCCGCCAGGTGGTCGAACCCGGCATCGCCCGCCAGGTGCTCGAGGTGCTGCACGGTGTGACCAGTGAAGAAGGGACTGCCCGCAGCGCCCGGGTCGAGGGCTATGGCGTGGCCGGTAAAACGGGCACGGCGCACAAGGTTAGCAACGGCGGCTACGCGGACGATCGGTACCTGGCCTTCTTTGCCGGTATCGCTCCGGTGCGTGACCCCCGGCTGGTCACCGTGGTGTTGATCGATGAGCCCTCCGGCGACCGTTACTACGGCGGCGAAGTGGCAGCGCCCGTGTTTTCAAGGATTACCGAGGGTGCGCTGCGCCTGCTTAACGTCGTGCCGGACCAGCCTTCCAGTGCTGTGGCGTCGGGTCGCTCAACAGTGGGGGGTGACGCGTGATGGCCCTGCCGCGCAGCCCGGGGCATGCGGTGCCCCTGTTTCGCCTGCTGCTGGGCATCGCCGAGTCGGTGGCCTTGCCCGTCTACGGGGTAGAAATTGACAGTCGCCGAGTGCAGCCGGGCGATCTGTTCCTGGCCATGCCCGGCGAACAGCACGATGGCCGCAATTACATAGCGGCCGCGGCCGCCGCCGGCGCCTGCGCTGTGGTCGCTGAAGCCGGCGTCAGCGCCGAACAGCGCGCAAGCGCCGGTCAGCTGCCGCTGGTAGAGGTGGCAGACCTGGCTAGCCAGGCCGGCATCATCGCTTCGCGCTTTTTCGGTCGGCCCAGCGAGCAGATGCTGACCATCGGTGTCACCGGCACCAATGGCAAGACCACGACCTCGCGAGTGCTGGCGCAATTGCTGCGAGCACATGCCGGTAGCTGCGGTGTGATCGGCACCCTCGGCGCCACGCTGGGTAACGAGGCAGTGGATGCCGCAAACACCACGCCCGATGCGCTCAGCCTGCAGCGCCAGCTGGCCGATTGGCAGGCGGATGCGGTACCCGCAGCCGTGCTGGAGGTGTCTTCTCACAGCCTGGTGCAGGGCCGCGTCAGCGGCATGTATTTCGACGCCGCTATCTTCACGAACCTGACCCACGAGCACCTCGACTATCACGGCGATATGGAGAGCTATGCCGCCGCCAAGGCCCGGCTGTTTGCGGCCCCGGGGCTGCGCTACGCCATTGTTAATCGCGATGACCCCTACGCCGACACGATGCTGGCAGTGCTGGCGCCGGAGGTGCAGGTGATCGACTACGCGCTACAGGCTGAGGCCCTGGTGACCGTCAGCGACATTGCCTACCACCACGGCGGCCTGGAGGCGAGCTTGCGCAGCCCCTGGGGCGAAGGGCTGGTGCACAGTCCCATGGCCGGGGACTTCAACCTGTCGAACCTGCTGGCCGCCATCAGTGCCGCCTGCTGCACGGGTATGCCGCTACAGCAGGCGCTGGAGTCTGTGCCAAGGCTCGTCGGCGTAGATGGTCGCATGGAATATGTGGACAACCAGCGCGAGCTGCAACTGGTGGTGGACTATGCCCATACTCCGGATGCGCTGGCCCAGGCCCTGCGCGCCCTGCGCGCGCATACCGATGGCGAATTGCACTGCGTGTTCGGCTGTGGCGGCAACCGCGACCGCGACAAGCGCCCGCTGATGGGAGGCGTGGCGGACGCACTGGCGGACCGGGTCATCGTGACCAGCGACAACCCGCGGCATGAAGACCCCCGGGCGATTATCGAAGATATTCTCGCCGGTATAGAAGGCCGCCACGAGGTGGAACCGGACCGCGCGCGAGCGATCGCGCTGGCCGTTGCAACTGCGGCGCCGGGAGACTGCGTGCTGGTGGCGGGTAAAGGTCACGAAAGTTACCAACAGCTGGGTGACGAACGGCTGGACTTCAGCGATGTCGCCGAACTCAGGCGCGCCCTGGGAGGCCTGTCGTGATGCGCCCGCTGTCACTGACCGAACTCGCTGCGCCGCTCGCGGCCAAGCTGCACGGGCCTGACGCGACGGTGGCTTCGGTATCCACAGACAGTCGTTCGGTGGCGCCGGGCCAGCTTTTCGTGGCACTGCGCGGCGAGCGCTTCGATGGCCACGATTTCCTGCAGGCGGTGGCTGACGCTGGCGCCGCTGCAGCGCTGGTCGCCGAGATCTGCGACCTGGACCTGCCGCAGCTGGAGGTCGCCGATACCGAATTGGCGCTCGGTCAGCTCGGCGCTCTCAATCGCGACCAGTTCAGCGGCCCGCTGCTGGGTATCACCGGCAGTAGCGGCAAGACCTCGGTCAAGAACATGCTTGCCGCTATCCTGCAGACGGCGGGTCCGACGCTGGCCACCGAGGGCAACCTCAATAATGAAATCGGTGTACCGCTGACCCTGCTGCGGCTGGCGCCGGAGCATCGCTATGCGGTGATCGAGATGGGGGCGGGCAAGCCCGGCGATATCGCCTACCTGGCCTCACTGGCGCGGCCGCGCGTTTCACTGCTGCTCAATGTCATGCCGGCACACCTGGAGCGCATGGGATCGCTACGGGGCATTGCCGAGACAAAGGGGGCTATCGTCTGTGGCGCTGAGGTGGCGGTGTTCCCCCATGACAGCGAATACACCAGTTACTGGCGCGAACTGGCGGGAGGCGCCCGGCGTCTGGAATTCGGCTTCGACGAGGCAGCACCGGTCCACGTCACCGGCCTCGAACTTCGTGAGCAGGGTTCGAGATTCTGCCTGCAGATCGACGCCGAAGCGATCCCTGTTGAGCTGCCGCTGCCCGGTCGCCACAGCGTCGCCAACGCCATGGCTGCGGGTGCGGCGGCATGGGCCGCGGGCGCCAGTGCAGAGCAAATAGCAGCCGGTCTGGCCACAGTGTCAGCCACCGGCGGACGCCTGCTGCGGCGCGCTGGTCGGGATGGCCTGTCAGTTATCGATGACAGTTACAACGCCAATCCCGGCTCGGTACAGGCCGCCATCGATGTGCTGGCGGGTATGTCGGGCCGTCGGGTACTGGCTCTGGGCACCATGGCGGAACTGGGTGACGCGGCGGATGCGATGCACCGGGAAGTGGGCGAGTACGCACATGCTGCGGGGTTGGACGGGCTGTGGACGGCTGGCCCGCACACCGAACATGCGGCCGCGGGCTTCGGCGCCGGCGCCGAGCATTTTGTAGATCGTGAAGCGCTGCTGGCAGCGCTGCCGCAGCTGGCCCAGGCGGGTGACGTGGTGTTGGTCAAGGGCTCGCGCAGTGCTGGCATGGAGCAGGTGGTAGCCGCGCTGTTGCCGGCGGCCGCCAACGGGGAGGGCGAGTAGATGTTGCTATACCTGGCTGACTACCTGGCAACACTGGACTCGGGCTTTGCCGTGTTCCAGTACCTGACCTTCCGCGGCATCCTCGGAGTGGCGACGGCGCTGGCGATTTCGCTGCTAGTGGGCCCCTTCATGATCCGACGCCTCAACTATCATCAGATCGGCCAGGCGGTGCGGGAGGACGGCCCCGAGACCCACCTCAGCAAGAGTGGCACCCCCACCATGGGCGGCGCGCTGATCCTGGTGGCCATTTTCGTCAGCACCCTGCTGTGGAGCGACCTGGCCAACCCCTATGTGTGGCTGGTGCTGTTTGTGACTTTGGTGTTCGGTGCCGTGGGCTGGGTGGACGACTGGCGCAAGGTAATGCGCCAGGACCCCACCGGCCTGCCTGCCCGCTGGAAGTACTTCTGGCAGTCGGTGGCGGGCCTCGGCTTCGCCCTCTACCTCTACGTCTACATCGATACACCGGTGGCGACCCAGCTGTTCGTGCCTTTCTTCAAGGATTTTGCCTGGGAAATGGGCCCGCTGTTTGTGGTGCTGACGTATTTCGTGGTGGTCGGCGCCAGCAACGCGGTGAACCTGACCGACGGCCTCGATGGGCTGGCTATCCTGCCCACCGTGCTGGTGGGCTCCGCCTTGGGCATTATCGCCTACGTCACCGGTCACGTGGAGTTTGCCGACTACCTGCATATTCCCTACGTGGCAGGCACTGGTGAACTGGTGGTGTTCTGCGGCGCCATGGCGGGGGCCGGCGTGGGATTCCTGTGGTTCAACACCTATCCGGCCATGGTGTTCATGGGCGATGTGGGTGCGCTGGCCCTGGGGGCGGCGCTGGGAGCGGTGGCCGTGATTACCCGCCACGAGATCGTGTTCTTCATCATGGGCGGCATCTTCGTGCTGGAAACCGTATCGGTGATCCTCCAGGTCGCCAGCTTCAAGCTGACCGGCAAGCGCATTTTCCGCATGGCGCCGATCCACCACCACTTCGAGTTGAAGGGCTGGCCCGAACCGCGGGTGATTGTGCGCTTCTGGATCATTACGGTGATGCTGGTGCTGTTCGGCCTGGCAACCCTGAAGCTGCGCTAGGGAGATGGGAGTCGCTGTGGCTGACACACTGATTGCGAGCTCTGAAACACCCCTGGTGGTGGGACTGGGCAGCACCGGTATGTCCTGCGTGCGCTACTTCACTCGCCGCGGTCTTCCCTTTGCGGTGGCGGATTCTCGCGAAGCGCCGCCGGGGCTGGATGCCTTGCTGGCCGAGTACCCAGGGCTGCCGGTGCAGCTTGGCAGCCTGGATGCCGAGCGATTGAAGGCGGCTGGCCGCCTGGTCGTCAGCCCGGGCCTGAGCCTGGCGGAGCCGGCGATTGCCGAGGCGCTGGCCGCCGGGGTGCCGGTGTGCGGCGACATCGATCTGTTCTGTGAACAGGCAGCGGCACCGGTGGTGGGTATCACCGGTTCCAACGGCAAGTCCACGGTGACGGCCCTGGTCGGCGAGATGGCTGCGGCCGCAGGCCGACGGGTGGCTGTGGGCGGCAACCTCGGCACGCCAGCCCTGGACCTGCTGGATGAGGACGTCGAACTCTACGTGCTGGAACTGTCCAGCTTCCAGCTTGAGCGCGCCGGCAAGCTGGGCCTGGCGCTGGCCACGGTGCTGAATATGTCGCCGGACCATCTCGACCGCCATCACAGTATGCAGGCCTATCACGCCGCCAAGCACCGTATTTTCCTGAACTGCGGCGCGGTGGTGTTCAACCGCCAGGACCCCCTGTCGCGACCGCTGCAGGCCGATTCAACGGCGAGCTGGAGTTTTGGCCTGGACACGCCGGACCGGCATGGATATGGCTTGCGGGAACACCAGGGCGAGCAGTGGATTTTCCGCGAGTTCCAGCCCTTCATGGCGGCAGCCGAGCTGCGGCTGGTGGGGCGCCACAACCTGGCCAACGCGCTGGCTGCTCTGGCCCTGGGTGAGCTCCTGGACCTGCCGGCGGAGACCACGCGCCAGGCGCTAAGGGAATTCCCGGGCCTGCCCCATCGCAGCCAGCTGGTGGGAGAGGCCCGCGGCCTGCGTTTCGTCAACGACTCCAAGGCCACCAATCCGGGGGCAACCATTGCCGCCCTGCGCGGTTTCGACGCTGGCCTGGTGGTGATACTGGGCGGCCAGGGCAAGGGAGCAGATTTTGCAGAGCTGGCGGTGGAGGCGGCGCGCCGGTGTCGCGCAGTCATTCTTATGGGAGAGGACGCGGCCCTGCTGGATGCGGCCCTGCCGGCGCAGCTGCCGCGCCAGCAGGTGACGGATATGGATGCCGCCGTGGACGCGGCGGTGGCCCAGGCCGAAGCGGGCGATATCGTGCTGCTGTCGCCGGCCTGTGCCAGCTTCGATATGTTTAGCGGCTTTGCCCAACGCGGCGAGGCCTTTTGCCACAGTGTGGCTCGCTACCTGGACGGGGCTGCGTCATGAGTATCGCCGGCGCCGCCGCTCTGCGTCTGCCCGCTGAGTCCAGCGCTTACGGGCTGGACCTCAAGCTGTTGTTGCCAACGATCGCGCTGCTGTTGATAGGCTACGTGGCGATTACGTCGGCCTCGGTGGAGTATGCGGCGGCCTATTACGGCGACCCCATGCACCATGCCCACCGTCACCTGATCTACCTGGGCCTGGCTGCAGTTGCCGCAGCCATCGTGCTGGTGATTCCGATCCGCTTCTGGGCAATGACCGGCTGGGCCTGGCTGTTTCTGGGCCTGGCGCTGCTGGCGCTGGTGCTGATTCCCGGTATCGGTGTGAAGGTGAACGGCAGTCGCCGCTGGCTCGACTTCGGGCCCCTGACCCTACAGGCCTCGGAGTTCGCCAAGCTGTTTCTGGTGATCTACCTGGCAGGCTACCTGCAGCGCCGAGAGGAACAGGTGCGCAGTCAGTGGCAGGGTTTTATCAAGCCCATGGCGGTGGTGTTTGCCGTCACCCTGCTGTTGATGGCGGAGCCGGACTTTGGCGCCACGGTGGTCACCGTCGGCGCCGCTTTCGGTATGCTGTTCCTGGCAGGTGTAAAACTCGCGCACTTCCTGTTGGTGGTGCTGGGCAGTGTGCTGGCCCTGACCTTGCTGGTGATCAGCGAACCCTATCGCCTCAAGCGTCTCACCGCGTACACCGACCCCTGGGCCGACCAGTTCAACTCCGGCTACCAGCTCACCCAGTCACTGATCGCCTTTGGGCGCGGTGAGTGGTTTGGCGTGGGTCTTGGTAACAGCGTGCAAAAGCTGTTCTACCTGCCGGAGGCGCACACCGACTTCGTGTTCTCCATCTGGGCCGAGGAAACCGGCCTGGTCGGCGCCCTGCTGGTCATTGGCCTGTTCCTGGGACTGGTGTACCGGATGTTCCGGATCGCACGACAGCGGGTGGAGGCAGGAGACTGTTTTGGGGCGCAGCTCTGTTACGGGGTGGCGCTGATCATCGCCAGCCAGGCGTTTATCAATATCGGTGTCAGCACCGGCCTGCTGCCCACCAAGGGTCTTACTCTGCCGCTGGTCAGCTACGGCGGCAGCAGCCTGATTGCAGTGTGCGCCATGATTGCACTGGTGTTGCGGGTGGAGCGTGAAGCCGCACAGGCATCGGCTCAGAAACCCGCGCGGGGAGGGCGCCGCCGTGGGTGATAGGCGTATAGCTATTTTCGCCGGTGGTACCGGCGGCCATGTTTACCCGGCGCTGGCGGTGGCTACCGAACTGGCTGAACGCGGCTACGCCATCGACTGGTTCGGCACCGAGCGGGGCCTGGAGTCGCGGGTGGTTCCCGAGGCCGGCTTCCCGCTGCACCTGATTCGCGTCAGCGGCATTCGCGGCAAGGGCCTGCTGGCGCGGCTGCGCGGCTTGTTCAGTATCGGCCTGGCGCTGCTGCAATCCCTGGGCCTGCTCGGCCGCCTGCGCCCGGTCTGCGCCCTCGGTATGGGCGGCTATGTGTCCGGTCCGGCGGGGCTTGCTGCCTGGCTGCTGCGAGTGCCGCTGGTCATACACGAACAGAATTCGGTGGCGGGTACCACCAACCGCCTGCTGCGCCGCTTCGCCCGGGTCGTGTGCACCGCCTATCCGCAGGCCTTTGGCGCCAGCGTGGCCGCGCGCGAGCTCGGCAACCCGGTGCGGACGCAACTGCTGGCGGACGGCGCTGCCCCCTATGAATACGATGGCGGTCGGCCGCTGCGACTGCTGGTGGTGGGCGGCAGTCTGGGCGCCAGGGCGATCAACGAAGTACTGCCGGCAGCGCTGGCGGCACTGCCGCCCGCCTGCGAACTGGCGCTGCGGCACCAGACCGGCCCCAGCCACGCGGACAGCGTCGCGGCCCTGTACGGCGGGCAAACCGGCGAGGTGGAGATTCTTCCGTACATCGAAGACATGGCCGCTGCCTACCGTTGGGCAGACCTGGTGCTGTGCCGCGCCGGAGCGCTGACGGTGTCGGAACTGACGATTATCGGTCGCCCGGCGATCCTGGTCCCGCTGCCCAACGCGATCGACGACCACCAGGCCCACAACGCCGCCTGGCTCGCTGCGGCCGGTGGCGCCGTTACCTTGCCCCAGGCGGACATGACGCCGGAGATCGTGGCCGCACTGGTAGCCGAGCTGGCCGCGGCGCCTGCGCGGCTCGCCGGCATGGCCCGCGCCGCCATTGCGGCCGGCAGCCCGGCCGCTACCCGCGATGTCGCCGATGTTTGCGAGGAGGTGCGCCGTGGCCGCTGATACGCACTTCCAGGTGCCGGAGATGCGCCGCATTGAAGGCATTCACATGATTGGTATCGGCGGCGCCGGCATGAGTGGTATTGCCGAGGTGCTGCGCAACCTGGGCTATGCGGTAAGCGGTTCGGATATGCGCGCCAGCGCGGTCACGGAACGCCTGGCCGAACTGGGCATCCCGGTGGCGATCGGACACGCCAGTTCCCAGGTGGAAGGTGCCGATGTCGTGGTGATTTCCAGCGCGGTGGCCGAGGACAACCCGGAACTGCTCGCTGCCCGCGCGGCGCGAATCCCGGTAGTCCCTCGCGCCGAGATGCTCGCCGAGCTGATGCGCTACCGGCACGGCATCGCCGTGGCAGGCACCCACGGCAAGACCACCACCACCAGCCTGATTGCCTCAATTTTCGCGGAGGCCGGTCTCGACCCGACCTTTGTTATCGGCGGCTTGGTGAACAGCGCCGGCACCAATGCCCAGCTCGGCGCCAGCCGCTTCCTGATCGCCGAAGCCGACGAGAGCGATGCCTCCTTCCTGCATTTGCAGCCCATGGTGTCGGTGGTGACAAACATCGAAGCCGACCACATGGAAACCTATGGCGGCGATTTCGCGCAGCTGCGGGATACCTTCATCGGTTTCCTGCACAACCTGCCGTTTTACGGCGTTGCGGTACTGTGCGTGGATGACCCCGTGATTGCCGGGCTGTTGGATGAGGTGGGGCGCACAACCCTGACCTACGGCTTCAACGACAGCGCCGACTACCGGATAGTTGAGGTCGAGAAGCGCGCCCTGGCGACGCGCTTCAAGGTGCGGCGTCCCGACGGCAGCATCCTGCCGCTGGAGCTGAATATGCCGGGCCTGCACAACGTGCTGAATGCCACCGCGGCGGTAGCGGTAGCCTGTGACGAAGGCCTGGAGGACGCTGCCATTGTTGCCGGGCTCAAGCACTTCCAGGGTGTGGGGCGGCGTTTCCAGATTATCGGCGAGCTGGTGCTGCCGGCTGGCAGCGCTACACTTGTGGACGACTACGGGCATCACCCCACCGAGCTGGCCGCCACTATCGAAGCGGCACGCCAGGCCTGGCCCGGACAGCGCCTGGTGATGATATTCCAGCCGCATCGCTACACCCGCACCCGCGATCTTTACGACGACTTCGTCAAGGTGCTATCGGGCGCCGACATGTTGCTGCTGCTGGATGTGTATCCCGCCGGGGAGTCAGCGCTGACCGGAGCTGAATCCCGTTCCCTGGCGGGGTCGATTCGGCAGCGCGGCCAGCTTGACCCGATCTACGTGGACGACCGGGATGCCGTGCCGGCAGTACTGGAAGGCCTGCTGGAACCTGGGGACGTGGTCCTCACCCAGGGTGCGGGTAACGTGGTGCAGGTGGCCGAGAGCCTGCGCAGCCATGATTTCAGCGGAGGAGCGGCATGAACCTGGCGCAGTTGGTGGACTTGCCGGTGGCGGTGCTGCTGGGCGGCACCTCACCGGAGCGGGAGGTGTCTTTGCAGAGCGGCGCTGCGGTGGCCGCGGCCCTGGATGCCCTGGGCGCCCGGGTAACGCGCCTCGACACCGCCGAGCCCGACTGGTGGCAGCCCCTGCTGGGCAACGAGTTGGTGTTTGTGGTGCTGCACGGCGCCGGCGGTGAAGACGGCACCGTACAGGGCATGCTCGA
The DNA here is from genome assembly GCA_028282105.1 of Halieaceae bacterium. Lineage (GTDB taxonomy): Bacteria > Pseudomonadota > Gammaproteobacteria > Pseudomonadales > Halieaceae > JANQIO01. The sequence goes on from JANQIO010000236.1 coordinate 72,939, forward strand.
AACGCTCGGCCTGCCGTACACCGGCTCTGGCGTACTCGCGTCTGCTCTGGCCATGGACAAGCCGCGCTGTAAGCAGCTGTGGCGTGGCCTGGGCCTGCCCACCCAGGCCTTTGTCGTTCTGCAGTCGGACAGTGACTGGGCGGCGGTGATGGATGAGTTGGGGGCTGCCTTTGTAAAACCCGCCAGCGGCGGCTCCAGCATCGGTACTCGCGGGGTGGAAACCGCCGCCGAGCTGGAGGCGGCCTGGCGGGAGTGTCAGCAGTACGGCCCGCTCATCGCCGAGCGCCTGGTACGCGGCCCGGAGTACACCGTGGCGGTATTGGGTGATGAGGTGTTGCCGGCGATACGCGTGGAGACCGACAACGCCTTCTACGACTACGAGGCCAAGTACCAGTCAGACAGCACCCGCTACCTCTGCCCCTGCGGACTTACGGCCGACGAGGAGGCGGAGTTGGCCGCGTTGGCGCGGGCGGCTTTTGATTCACTGGACTGCAGCGTCTGGGGGCGCGTGGACTTTATGCGCGATAGTGATGGCCGTTTCTATCTGCTGGAAGTCAACACGGTGCCGGGCATGACCAGCCACAGCCTGGTGCCGATGGCGGCGGCGGCCCGTGGCCTGGATTTCGAGCAACTGGTGGGCCGTATTGCCTGCCTGAGCCTGGAGGCGTAATGGCGACTGGCGCGACTCGCAAGTCAAAGCCACGGCGGCGGCCGCAGCGCGGCGTGACGCTGCTGCGGCCGCTGCTGTCCGCCAGCCTGGGACTGGCCCTGCTGGGCCTGGTCGGGCTGGCCGGCTGGCAGCTGCTGCGCATGCCGGTGAATCGGGTGGTGGTGACCGGGGACATCCAGCAGGTATCCCGGGATGAGTTGATGGCGGTAATCAGCGATTCCATCAGCGGCGGCTTTCTGTGGCTGGACCTGCAGGTGATTCGCGAGCCGCTGGAGGCCTTGCCCTGGGTGCATCGCGCCATTGTGCGGCGCCAGTGGCCGGACGCGATAGAGGTGCGTGTTGTCGAGCAGCGACCGATCGCGCGCTGGGGAGACGATGCCTATCTCAACCACGCCGGCGAAGTGTTTCGGCCGGAGCTGGCGGTCGATGCCGCAGGACTGCCCGCGCTACGGGGCCCGCTGGGCAGCCAGGGAGAGATCATCAACCACTACCAGCGGGTTCAGGAGCACCTGCAGCCGCTGGGCCTGAGGGTGGCCGGCATGCGCATGACGGCCAGGGGCGGTCTCACGGCGCTGCTGGTGGGTGGCGGTGAGCTGGTGTTCGACCGCGATGAGTTGGCCGTGCAACTGGGGCGGTTGGAAACCATTTACCAGGCGCGGCTGGCACATCGCCGCGACGAATTGGCGCGGGTAGACCTGCGCTACAGCCAGGGCGCAGCGGTGGCCTGGCGCACAGATAAAAAACAAGAGACCTAGGACCGAGGGAGACGGGCTCATGGGGAGCGCACAGGACCGGAAGATGATTGTGGGGCTGGATATCGGCACCTCCAAGGTCGTGGCGATCGTCGGCGAGATCGCCGGCGACGGCACCATCGAGGTGGTGGGCATCGGCTCGCACCCGAGCAAGGGACTCAAGAAGGGCGTGGTGGTCAATATCGAGTCCACGGTGCAGTCCATCCAGCGCGCAGTGGAGGAAGCCGAGCTGATGGCCGGTTGCCAGATTCACTCGGTATACGTGGGCATCGCCGGCAGCCATATCCGCAGCCTCAACAGCCATGGCATCGTCGCCATTCGTGATCGCGAGGTTTATGCCCTGGACGTGGAACGTGTTATTGACGCCGCCCAGGCGGTGGCAATTCCCGCCGACCAGCGGGTGCTGCACATCCTGCCCCAGGAGTACGTGATCGATAACCAGGAGGGCATCAAGGAGCCACTGGGCATGTCCGGTGTGCGCCTGGAAGCCAAGGTGCACCTGGTGACCTGCGCCACCAATGCCTCCCAGAACATCGAGAAGTGCATCCGCCGCTGCGGCCTGGACGTCGAGGACATCATTCTGGAGCAACTGGCCTCCAGCTACGCCGTGCTGACCGAGGACGAGAAGGAACTGGGTGTTTGCCTGGTGGATATCGGCGGCGGCACTACCGATATCGCCATCTTTACCGAGGGCTCGATTCGCCACACCGGGGTGATCCCGATTGCCGGTGACCAGGTGACTAACGATATTGCCATGGCACTGCGTACGCCGACCCAGCACGCCGAGGAAATCAAGATCAAGTATGCCTGCGCGCTGACCCAGCTGGCCGGTGCCGATGAAACCATCAAGGTGCCCAGTGTGGGTGATCGCGCGCCGCGGGACCTGTCCCGCCAGGCCCTGGCCGAAGTGGTCGAGCCGCGCTATGACGAGCTGTTCACGCTGGTGCAGGCGGAGCTGCGCCGCTCAGGCTTCGAAGACCTGGTGCCGGCCGGCATCGTACTCACCGGCGGCACCTCGAAGATGGAAGGGGTCGTCGAGCTGGCCGAGGAGATTTTCCATATGCCGGTGCGGGTGGGATTCCCACAGACGGTGACCGGGCTCACGGACATTGTCCGCAACCCGATTTATTCCACCGGGGTTGGCCTGCTGCAATACGGGGCGGCGCGCCAGGATGACACAGTACCGCGGCCGGCGGCCCGGGGGCCGGCTCCGCCCAGCCCGCTGGAGCGCCTGAAGAGCTGGTTCAAGAACAACTTTTAGCCACCTGTGACGACCATGCACAGGCGTCTAGTTGTAAATCGGCGGTGCTCGCACCGCCAGACTTTAAGAAGGGGAGAAACTGGAAATGTTTGAACTGATAGATAACGTACCAGAGAGTGCCGTCATCAAGGTGATCGGTGTGGGCGGTGGCGGTGGTAACGCCGTCAAGCACATGATCGACAACCAGGTTGACGGCGTTGATTTCATCTGTGCCAACACCGACGCCCAGGCGCTGAACGATGTGGCCGCCCGCACCGTGCTGCAACTGGGTGGCGATATCACCAAGGGCCTGGGCGCCGGCGCCAACCCGGATATCGGCCGAGCTGCCGCCATGGAAGACCGCGACCGGATCGCCGATTCGCTGCGCGGCGCTGATATGGTGTTCATCACCGCCGGTATGGGGGGTGGCACCGGTACCGGTGCGGCGCCGGTAGTCGCCGAGGTGGCGCGTGAGATGGGGATTCTCACAGTCGCCGTGGTGACCCGGCCGTTCATCTTTGAGGGCAAGAAGCGCACCGTCATTGCCAACGAAGGCATGAAAGAACTTCAGCAGCATGTGGATTCGCTGATCACCATTCCCAACGAGAAGCTGCTGGAGGTACTCGGCAAGAGCACCTCGCTGCTGGAAGCCTTCAAGGAAGCCAACGATGTGCTGCTGGGCGCGGTGCAGGGCATAGCCGACCTGATCATCCGTCCCGGTATGATCAACGTCGACTTTGCCGATGTGCGCACAGTGATGTCGGAGATGGGCATGGCCATGATGGGCACTGGCGGCGCCCGCGGTGAGAACCGCGCCCGCGAGGCGGCCGAGGCGGCGATTCGCAGCCCGCTGCTCGAGGATATCAACCTGGAGGGTGCCCGCGGCATCCTGGTGAACATCACCGCGGGCCTCGATTTGTCCCTGGGCGAGTTCTCGGAAGTGGGTGATGCCGTAGAGGAGTTTGCCTCTGACAACGCGACAGTTGTGGTGGGCACAGTCATCGACCCGGATATGGCCGACGATCTCAAGGTCACGGTGGTGGCCACCGGCCTGGGGTCGGAAGCGGTACGCGCCGCGCCCCTGCAGGTGGTGGAGAGTGCGCCGAAGCCGGCGGATCCGGCGGAAGCGCCGGTACGGCGTCGCGCCGCCACAGAGGAGAAGGCAGCCTCTGCCGAGGCGTCCAAGGAAGCGGGACTGGCGGCTGCCGTCGGGCAGGAAGACTACTTCGATATCCCTGCTTTCCTGCGCCGCCAGGCTGACTGAGACGGGTCGACTCAGTCCGCGCGAGGGCTGCGCTGAACGGTCTGCTACGGACCGGGCCAGCGCGACCCTGCGGCGGCGGGTCGGCCCCGGCTGACCCCTTGCCCTGGTAGGCTCCGCTGCCGCACGGCCGGGTTGCTGCTGCAACCCGGCCGTCACATTTCCCAAGTTCCAAACTGTCAAGAGCGGGCCGGATTGCCGCTAAAAAACGCTAGTCACTCCTTGTTTGTGTGAATAAGGTCCCAAAACGCCCAAATTTCGAGGGTTTTCAGTAGCTTTCAGAGGTCACAGCGCGGTATTTAACACGTAGTATTTCACAAACACTTATGCCAATATTCACGACTTCTGGGGATCTAGACCAATAAAATGAAGATCATTGTCGTCGACAAGAGGCTGGGCGCCTCCCGAGCGATCACGCTTGGGAAGTGGTCTCGCACGGTGCTGTCACTGTGCGCGATCGGCCTGCCGCTGGGCATGGTGGGCCTCGGCTACCATCTGGCCCAGGCCGTCGGCGTACCGGAATCCCTGGCACCGCTGCAGGATGAGGTCGAAGCCCAGAATGAGGCGATTGCCGACCTGCGCGCCGATGCCGAGCGCCGCCTGCAATCGATTTCCCTGACTGTCGCCGAAATGGAAGCGCGCCTGGTGCGCCTGGATGCCATGGGCACGCGCCTCACTGGCCTGGCAGGCCTGGATGATGGCGAGTTTGATTTCAGCCAGACCCCGGCCCTGGGCGGTCCCCTGAGTACCGGGGAAGGCGCCGAGGGCTATGCTGCCATGCCATCGACCCTGGCCTCGGAAATGGGCGACCTCGAGGCGCGCATCGCCGACCGCGAGCAGCAGCTCGATTTCCTGCAGGCGGTGCTGTCCAACCGCCAGCTTCAGAAAGACGTTTTCCTGTCCGGCCGCCCGATCAAGAAGGGCTGGCTGTCATCGCCCTACGGGCAGCGCAAGGACCCCTTCAACGGGCAGACCATGTGGCACCAGGGTGTCGATTTTGCCGGCAAGCTCGGTTCTGACATCGTGGCGGTAGCCGGTGGCGTGGTGACCTGGTCCGGTGATCGCTACGGCTACGGCGAAATGGTGGAAATCAACCACGGTGGCGGCTACTCCACCCGCTACGCCCACAACAAGGAAAACCTGGTCAAGGTGGGCGATATCGTCAGCAAGGGCCAGGTGATCGCGCATATGGGCTCCAGCGGCCGTTCCACCGGCCCCCATGTGCACTACGAGGTCTACAAGAACGGTCGCCCCGTCGACCCCGCAACATACGTGCGCCGCACCCGGCGCTGACCCCGAAATCGCGCTAAAATCCCGGCCGGGCGGATGGACATTCGCCTCGGCGTCCCCATATACACCCCCAAATCGCATTAGACGGGTCCCATGATTTCCAAGTTTCTGAAACTGATATTCGGCAGCAGCAATGATCGCGAGCTGAAACGCATGCGCAAAGTGGTCAGAAAGATCAACGAGCTGGCCGAATCCACCGCCGCCCTCAGCGATGAAGCGCTGCGGGCGAAAACCGACGAGTTTCGCCAGCGCCTGACCGATGGCGAACAACTCGACAAGCTGCTGCCGGAAGCCTTTGCCGTGGTGCGCGAGGCCGGTGAGCGCACCCTGGGTATGCGCCACTTCGATGTACAGCTGATCGGCGGCATCACCCTGCACGAGGGCAAGATTGCCGAAATGCGCACCGGTGAGGGCAAGACCCTGGTCGCTACCCTGCCTGCCTACCTGAATGCCCTGACCGGCAACCCGGTGCACCTGGTGACGGTGAACGACTACCTGGCCAGCCGCGACGCCGACTGGATGGGGCCACTGTACCGTTTCCTCGGCCTGCAAGTCGGCGTGATCCGCTCCGGCCAGCCCCAGGCCGATAAGCTTGAGGCTTATAAGGCTGACATCATTTACGGCACCAACAACGAGTTCGGCTTCGATTACCTGCGCGACAACATGGCCTTCATGAAGGAAGACCAGATGCAGGGCAACCTTGCGTTTGCCATTGTCGATGAAGTGGACTCGATCCTGATCGACGAGGCGCGCACACCACTGATTATCTCTGGCGCCGCCGAAGACAGCTCGGAGCTGTACAAGCGCATCAATCGCATCATTCCCGAATTGAAGCTCGATGACGAAGGGCTGGAAGGCCACTACAGCATCGACGAGAAGCTGCGGCAGGTGGAGATGACTGAAGCCGGTCACCTGTTCGTGGAAGAGCTGATGGTGCGGGAGAAACTGCTGGAGGAGGGTGACAGCCTGTATGCCGCCACCAACCTCAACCTGCTGCACCACGTGCACTCGGCGCTGCGCGCGCACGCCCTGTTTAATCGCGATATCGATTACATTGTGCAGGATGGCCAGGTGGTGCTGATCGACGAGCACACCGGCCGCACCATGCCGGGCCGACGCCTGTCCGAGGGTTTGCACCAGGCGATTGAGGCCAAGGAGGGTGTGTCCATCCAGAGTGAGAGCCAGACCCTGGCTTCCACCACTTTCCAGAACTACTTCCGCCTGTACGGCAAGCTGGCCGGCATGACCGGCACCGCCGACACAGAGGCCTTTGAATTCCGGCAGATCTACGGCCTGGCGGTGGTTGTTATCCCCACCAACGTGGCGACCCAGCGCACCGACTTCAACGATCTCGTCTATCTCTCGGTGGACGAGAAGTACGACGCCCTCGTGGAAGATGTGAAGAATTGCATCGAGAGCGGCGCGCCGGTGCTGGTGGGTACCGCATCGATCGAAACCTCGGAGGAGATGTCGCGTCGCTTTAAAGCGGCAAAGATCGATCACCAGGTGCTCAACGCCAAATTCCACGAGAAGGAGGCGCACATCATTGCCCAGGCCGGGGTGCCTGGCACGGTGACCATTGCCACTAATATGGCAGGCCGCGGCACCGACATTGTATTGGGCGGCAACTGGGAGGCCGAACTCAAGGCGCTGGACAATCCCGATGATGAGCAGGTGGCGAGCATCAAGGCCGCCTGGCAGGAGCGCCACGACCAGGTACTGGCCGCCGGCGGCTTGCATATCTTCGGCACCGAGCGCCACGAATCCCGACGTATCGACAACCAGCTACGGGGTCGTGCCGGCCGTCAGGGGGACCCCGGCGCCTCGCGCTTCTACCTGTCCCTGGAAGACAATCTGATGCGCATCTTCGCCTCGGACCGGGTGAAGAACTTCATGCAGGCCCTGGGCATGGAGAAGGGTGAGGCCATCGAACACCGCATGGTGACCAACGCCATCGAGAAGGCCCAGCGCAAGGTGGAAGGTCGCAACTTTGACGTGCGCAAGCAATTGCTGGAGTACGACGATGTCGCCAACGACCAGCGCCAGGTGATCTATCAGCAGCGCAACGATCTGCTGGATGCTGAGGATATCTCCGACACCGTCGCAGCCGTGCGCGGCGATGTGGTGAACGACGCGATTAGCGAGTTCATCCCGCCCATGAGCCTCGAGGAGCAGTGGGATATTGCCGGGCTCGAGAAGTCCCTGGAAACCGAGTTTGCCGTTAAGCTGCCGGTGCAGCAGTGGCTGGACGAGGACGACAATCTGGCGGAAGAGGGTGTGCGTGAGCGCGTCGAGGCCGCCATTGCGGAGGCCTACCAGGCCAAGTGTGACGAGGTGGGCCCGGACATGCGCCGCCTGGAAAAGCAGATCATGCTGCAGGTGCTGGATACCTTGTGGAAGGAGCACCTGGCGACCATGGACCAGCTGCGCCAGGGTATCGGCCTGCGCGCCTACGCCCAGAAGAACCCCAAGCAGGAGTACAAGCGCGAGTCCTTCGAAATGTTCCAGCAGCTGCTGGACAATCTCAAGTTTGAGGTGACGCGCTTTCTCTGCCACGTACAGATCCAGCGCCGTGATGAGGCGGAGCTGCTGGAGCAGCGGCGCCGCGAGCAGGCGGCCCGGGAAAAACTGGCCTTTCAGCATGCCGACGCCTCGGCCATGACCGAGGAGGCCGTCGCCGAGCCGGCCCAGGCGGCCACCGCGGGTGGTGGTGCAGCCGAGCAGCCCTTTGTGCGCGGACAACCGAAGGTGGGCCGCAACGAGCCCTGCCCCTGCGGGTCGGGCAAGAAGTACAAGCAGTGCTGTGGGCGACTCTAGTCCACAAACGGGCGTCCTGCCGGTAGCCGGAGTTCGCCTGGCGGCGGTCAGCGCCGGTATCAAAACCCCGGGTCGGCTCGATCTGGTGGTGATGGAAATCGACGAGGGTGCGCGGGTTGCGGGCAGCTTTACCCGCAACGCGTTCTGTGCCGCGCCCGTTCAAGTCGCCCGTTCTCACCTGGCGGCCACCGCGCCGCGCTATTTCCTTGTCAATACCGGCAATGCCAATGCCGGCACCGGCCAGGCCGGTCTTGACGATGCCCTGGCCTGCTGCCGGGCACTGGCGGCTGAGGCCGGCGTCGACAGCGAGAGTGTGCTGCCGTTTTCCACCGGTGTCATCGGCGAACCCCTGCCGGTCGGGCCGATACTGGCGGCGCTGCCGACGGCGCTGGCGGCGCTCGCGGATGACCAGTGGCTGGCGGCCGCCGAAGGCATCATGACCACCGATACCCGCCCCAAGGCGGCCTCGAGACAGCTCGAACTCGGGGGTGTACCTATTACGATCACTGGCATGGCCAAGGGGGCCGGCATGATCCGACCCAATATGGCCACCATGCTGGCTTACCTGGCCACCGATGCGGTGGTCGCGCCCGAGTTGCTGCAAAGCCTTTGGCAAGGCGCAGTGGAGTGCAGTTTTAACCGGGTCACGGTGGACGGCGACACCTCGACTAACGATGCCGCCATGCTGGTGGCGACCGGTGCCGCTGCTAACCCGGAGCTGCGGGATGCCGATGACCCGCGCCTGCCGCTACTGCGTGAAGCGCTGCAATCCCTGGCACTCGAACTGGCGCAGGCGCTGGTACGCGATGGTGAGGGCGCCAGCAAGTTTGTCGCTGTGGAGGTGGCCCAGGCCGCCAGCGAGACGGAGGCGCTGGAGGTGGCCTACACCATCGCCCATTCGCCGCTGGTCAAGACCGCCCTGTTTGCCAGCGACCCCAACTGGGGCCGGCTGCTGGCGGCCATCGGCCGCGCCGAGGTGCCGGGCCTGGATGTCGACAAGGTGGAACTGCGCATTAACGACGTGCTGATCGCCGAGCAGGGCGGCCGCGCCGCTGGATACCAGGAAGCGCAGGGTGTGGCTGCTATGGCGCCCACCGATATCCATATCCAGGTGCTGCTGGACCGCGGAGATGCCGACGCCACGGTGTGGACCAGCGACCTGTCCTACGATTATGTGCGCATCAACGCGGAGTACCGCACCTGATGTCCAGGGTGCATGTGGCCGTGGGGGTAATCCTGAACGACGCCGGCGAGATACTGATCAGCAAGCGACATGTCGATTCCCACCAGGGCGGCCTGTGGGAGTTTCCCGGCGGTAAGGTCGAAGAGGGTGAGAGCATCGAGGCCGCGCTTGATCGCGAGTTGCACGAGGAGCTGGGCATCCGCGTCACCTCCTGTCGCGCCATGCTGGAAGTGCGGCACGATTACAGTGACAAGCAGGTATTGCTGGACGTCTGGGTCATTGACGGCTTCAGCGGTGAAGCCAACGGACGCGAGGGCCAGCCGCTGCGCTGGTGTGCGCCGGCGGCGCTTGTGGATTATGAGTTTCCGGCTGCCAATCAGCCGATCGTCGACGCCTGTCTGACGCTCTAGGTCCTGTCTCCGGCCGCAGGGCCGAGTGCCTCCAGCAGATCGCGGTGTAAGCCTTCCACCTGCGCCCGCAGCTCGGCGAGGGAGCCGCTGTTGTCGATCACCCGGTCGGCGCCGGCCAGTCGCTCCTCGCGGGAGAGCTGGGCGGCCATGATGCGCCGCACCTGCGCTTCGTCGTTGGCGTCTCGCTGCATGGTCCGTTGCAGCTGCATCTGTTCCGGTACATCGACCACCACCACGGTATCGCACAAAGTCTTCTGGCTGGTTTCCAGCAGCAGGGGCGAGGACAGTACCACGTAGGGTGAGTCGGCCGCGGCCAGTTGCCTGACGATCTCCTCTCCGATCAGCGGGTGGGTCAATTGTTCCAACCACTGACGCTGCGAGGCGTCGGCGAACACGATGCGGCGCAGGGCGGCGCGATCAAGTTGACCGTCGGCGAGAAGTATCGCCTCACCGAAACGCGCGGCCACCGCGGCCAGTGCCGGCCGTCCGGGTTCCATGATGACCCGGGCTGCGAGGTCAGCATCCACCACGGTGATACCCAAGGCCTGCAACTGGTCGGTGACGGCTGTCTTGCCGCTGCCGATACCACCGGTGATGCCGACAACTGGAACCGAGGCTGCGGCCACTAGCCTGCCGGTGCGGTGGTGAAGGTGGCCCAGTACCAGGCCATCATGTCATTGCCCCAGACCAGGGCTATCCAGCCGGCTATGGCGAGGTAGGGGCCGAAAGGAATAGGCACATCCTTGCCGCGCTTTTGCAACAACATGACCAGAATGCCTAACACTGCTCCCACAAAGGATGACAGCAGGATGATCATTGGCAGGGCCTGCCAGCCCAGCCAGGCACCCAGCGCCGCCAGCAGTTTGAAGTCGCCATAGCCCATGCCTTCCTTGCCGGTGAAGATCTTGAAGGCCCAGAACACCGCCCACAGCACGCCGTAGCCAGCCATGGCGCCGATCACCGCGTCCTGCAGCGGGGCGAACAGCCCGAACAGATTGACCAGCAGGCCCAGCCACAGCAGCGGCAGAGTGATGGCATCAGGCAACAGCATGGTATCGATATCGATCATGGTCAGCGCCAGCAGGGACCAGGTGAACACCAGGGCTAGCCCCAGTTCAGCGCTCAGCCCACCAAACTTTACTCCCAGCAGAACAGTCAGTGCACCGCAGCAGGCTTCGATCAGGGGGTAGCGAATAGAGATGCGTGCATCGCAGTTGCTGCAGCGGCCGCGCAGCAGCAGGTAGCTGAGCACCGGAATGTTCTCCCAGGCGCGGATCTGGTGGCCGCAGTGCGGGCAGCGCGAGCCGGGTGTTGCCAGGTTGAAGGTGTCCAGGGCTTCCGGCTCGGTATCGGCCAGCAATGCGCTGCAGTAGGCCTGCTCCTCGCGCTCGATCATTGCCGGGATGCGGTAAATCACCACATTCAGGAAGCTGCCCACGGTCAGGCCGAACAGCAGCAGAAATACGTACAGCAGCAGGGGCTGCTGGTTCAGCGCAGCGACGACTTCCATGATGGGAATGGGTACCGGCTTAGACCACGGAACCCAGCATGAAGATAGGCAGGTACATGGCGATCATGAGACCGCCAACCAGGACACCCAGCACCGACATAATCAGCGGCTCCATCAGGGAGCTGAGGCTGTCCACGGCGTTGTCTACCGCTTCCTCGTAGTAGGTTGCGACCTTCTCGAGCATTTCGTCGAGGGCGCCGGATTCCTCGCCGATAGACACCATCTGTAGCAGCATCAACGGGAACATGTTGGTAGAGCTGATCGAGTTGTACAGGGTCGCACCGGTGGTGACGTCATCCTTGATCTGGCGTATGGCCTTGGCATAGGGAATGCTGCCGGCCGCGCCCACCACCGACTCCAGGGCATCCACCAGCGGCACACCCGCGGCAAATGTGGTGGCCAGAGTGCGCGAGAAGCGCGCGACCACCGAGTTGTAGACGATGTCGCCAACGATGGGCAATTTCAGCATCAGCTTGTCCTGGGCCTCGCGAAAGGCGAAGGATCGCTTGTGCACTTCCTTGTAGACTGCCCCTGTAACGATGATGCCGATGAGGATGATGAACCACCAATCCTGGGTGAAATTGGAGATATTCAACACGAACAGGGTGAAGGCGGGCAGCTCGGAACCAAAGGATGAGAAGGTCTCGGCAAACTGGGGCACTACCTTGATCAGCAGCAGCGCCGTCACCACCAGGGCGACCACGACCACGGCAATGGGGTAGGTCAGTGCCTTCTTGATCTTGGCCTTCAGGGCCTCGGACTTTTCCTTGTAGGTTGCTACCCGGTCCAGCATCGTCTCGAGCGTACCGGAGCTTTCACCTGAGGCCACCAGGCTGACGAACAGCTCATCGAAATACTGAGGGTACTTTTCCAGTGCCACCGAGAGGCCGGTGCCGGAAGCCACATCTGATTTAATGCTGCCCACAACCTCGCGCATACTCGGGTTTTCCAGGCCTTCACCGACGATGTCGAAGCTTTGCACCAGGGGCACACCGGCTTTCATCATGGTGGCCAACTGACGCGTGAAGATCGCGATATCCATCGGCTTGATCTTCTTGCCGCTGCTGCCGAACAGTGGCTTGGCTTTCTTTTTAACCGTCTTCGGCTTGATG
>JANQIO010000018.1 GCA_028282105.1 Halieaceae bacterium
GACCAGGTCGTCGCTGGCCTGCCCGCTGGCGCCGCCACCTACTCGGCGCTGGTGCCCAACCAGAAGGGCTACCATCTGGCGAGGGATGCGGGCGTCGGCATCATTGAACTGGTGGTTGCGGCGACCGACACCATGAATCTCAAGAACATCAACACCAGCACCGCGCAGGCCATGGCCAACGTGGCCGAGATCGCCGAGTTGGCCAAGGACGACGGCATCCGCGCCATGTGCTACATCGCCACCGCCTGGGAGTGCCCCTTCGAGGGCCTGGTGCCGCAGGACACCTCGATGGCGCTGATGCGGCAGATGTTTGAGGTCGGCATCGAGGAAGTGGTTATCGCCGATACCATTGGCGCTGCCGACCCGGCAGGCGTGCGGCGCCTGACCCGGGAAGCGGCGGCGGAATTTGGCGCCGCAAAGCTGAGCTGTCACTTTCACGATACGCGGGGCATGGGTGTGGCCAATGTTGCGGCCGCCCTGGAATCCGGTATTCGCAAGTTCGACGGTTCCGTTGGCGGCCTGGGTGGCTGCCCATTCGCGCCCGGCGCCACTGGCAACGTGGCGACTGAGGATGTGGTGCTGATGCTGCATCAGATGGGGTTTGAGACGGGCATCGACCTGGAAGCCCTGGTGGCCGCGGTGGAGCTGGCCATCGAACTGACCAACAACTGTGAAGGCGGCAACTCGATCCGCTGGCTGCGTCGCCAGATCGAGAAAGGCACGCTGAAGAAAATCGCTTAAGGGGAACACCATGAGTTACCGGCTAGGGGTCGACGTGGGCGGCACGTTCACGGACCTGCTGTTGATTGACGAAGAACAGGGCACCACCTGGACCGCCAAGGTGCCGTCCACCCCGGAGGATTCGTCGATTGGCGTACTCAACGGCGTCGCGCGAATCTGCGAGGAGTCCGGCGTCGAGCCCGGCGACATCAAGCGCGTTATGCATGGCACCACAGTCGCCACCAATGCGGTATTGACCGGCAAGGGCGCCAGGGTGGGCCTGGTGACCACCAAGGGCTACGAGCAGACGCTGCAGGTGGCGCGTTCCTTCTGTCCCGGTGGCCTGGGCGGCTGGGTGACTTTCGTGAAGAAACCCCTGCTGGCGCCACTGGAATTGACCATCGGTGCCGGTGAGCGCATCGATGCCCAGGGTGAAGTGGTAACCGCCCTGGACGAGGCCTCCCTGCGGGCCGATCTGGAGGCCCTGCATGCGCGTGGCGGCATCGAGGCGCTGACGATTTGTTTCGTCAATGCCTACCTGAACGGAGAGCATGAGCAGCGCGCTGCGGAGATCGCCCGCGATGTGTTCGGTGGCGTGCCGATTTCCATCTCCAGCCAGGTGGTGCCGGAGATGCAGGAGTACGAGCGCACCGAAACCACGGTAGTGAACTCCTACGTGCGCCCGGAAGTCTCCCGCTACGTGGAGAATCTGCAAAACTCCCTGGCGGAGCGCCTCGGTGCAGATACCCAGCTTTCCATCCTGCGTTCGGACGGCGGCCTGGCCTCGGGCCGCGGCGCCGCCGAAAGTCCTGTCAACCTGCTGATGTCCGGCCCTGCAGGTGGTGTCGCCGGTGCCATGTATTTCTGCAGCCGCGCCGGTTTCGACAATATCCTCACCTTCGACATGGGTGGCACCTCCACCGACGTGGCGTTGATCCAGGGCGGTCGCGCCCGGGTGCGCCGGGAAACTTTTGTGGGTGACGTCAAAGTGCGGGCGCCTTCGGTGGACGTGCGCACCGTGGGCGCCGGTGGCGGTTCCATCGCCTTCGTGCCGGAACTGACCAAGGCGCTGCGCGTAGGCCCGGAGAGTGCTGGCGCTGTACCTGGCCCGGCCTGTTACATGAAAGGTGGTGAGGCGCCGACCGTCTGCGACGCCAACGTGGTGCTGGGTTACCTGCCCTCAGATGTGCAGCTCGGCGGCGCCATGGAGATCAACCGCGATGCGGCGGTGGCGGCTGTGCAGCAAACCGCGGATGCCATGGGTATTGACCTGTACGCCGCGGCGGAAGGTATTGTGAAAGTGGCCAACGAGGCCATGTTCGGCGCCCTGCGGCTGGTATCCGTAGAGCAGGGTTACGACCCACGGGAATTTGCCCTGGTGGGCTTCGGCGGCGCCGGCCCCCTGCATGCCAATGCACTGGGCATTCTCACCAACGCATGGCCGGTTATCGTGCCGCCCGGGCCAGGCGTGCTGTGCGCTTACGGCGATGCCACTACCCAGGTGCAGGACGAAGCGACCCGCACCTATATCACCATGGCGGAGTCGCTGACCGCCGAGCAGTTGCTGGCAGACCTGGATGAACTGCGGCACCGGGCCGGCGAGTCCCTGGTGGCAGATGGCATCGCGGAAGCCGAGCACGAGGTGAGCTACCAGGCCGACCTGCGCTATGTGGGCCAGGCCTTCCAGATTACTGTGGAGTTCTCCGAGGCGGAGCTCAGGGAGCGGGGTATTGCCCGCCTCACGGATGAATTTGATGAAGAACACGAACAGCTCTTTACCTTCAAGCTGGGCGATGGCCACGAGATTTTGATGATACGGGCCGTGGTCAAGGCGCGCGCCAAAGCCATTGCCGAGCGCACGATCGGCGAGGCGGGCACCACACTGGATGACTGCAAGCTGCATGACACCCGCTTCTACTACGAGGGCGAGCACCACGACGCCGTGATCTACGACCGCAACAAGCTGCACGAGGGTCTGGTGGTGCCGGGGCCGTCAATCGTGTCAGAGATGGATTCCACGACCGTGGTGCTGCCGGGCTACTCGGCGCGGGTGGACAGTGTCGGCAACCTGTTGATTGAGCCGGTGGCCTGAGGAGAGAACTATGTCAGCAAATATCAAGCAAACCAATACCGCCCCTCTCCAGACCGTGGATGTCGAGGGCGTCACCGTCGACATTATCGAAAACGCACTGAAGAACGCCCGCGAAGAGATGGACGCGGTGCTGTTTCGCACCGCCATGTCGCCGGGTATTCGCGAACAGGGCGACTGTTTCCCGATGATCGCCAACGTCGAGGGGAAGATGGTGGTCGGCCAGTTCGGCTCCTTTATCGGCCCCTTCCTGGAGGTCTACGACGGTGAGATCGAGGAAGGCGACATCATTCTCACCAACGACCCCTACCTGTGTAACGCGGCGGTCTCCCACCTGCCGGACTGGCTGGTGCTGAAGCCGGTGTTCAAGGACGGGCGTCATATTGCCTGGACCGCCATGTTCGGCCACATGTCTGACAATGGCGGCATGGTGCCAGGCTCGATTCCCATCGAGGCCACCAACATCTTCCAGGAAGGCATCCGCATCCCGCCCATCAAGCTCTACAAGCAGGGTGTGCTGCAGCAGGATGTGCTGGAGCTGATCCTCCACAACGTGCGCACCAGCCAGTGGAACCGCTTTGACCTCAATGCGCTGGTGGCGGCCTGCAATACCGCTTCGCGGCGGGTGATCGAGCTGACCGAGCGCTTCAGCGACGACATTCTGCACACCACCATGGGCATCATGCTGGATCGCAACCTGGAAGCCATGCGCGCCATCATCAATATGGTGGTGCCCGAGGAGCCGCGCTACTTCGAGGACTACCTCTGCGACGACGGCATGGGCATGGGCCCCTACAAGATCGCCTGCAAGCTGTGGCGGGAAGGTGACAAGGCCATCTTCGACTTCGAAGGCACCGACCCCCAGGCCCAGAGCTCGGTGAACTTCTTCCTCAATGAGGATATGTTCAAGATGTTCTTTGGCTCCTTCACCATCAACGTGGTGGACCCGCAGATCGTCTTCAACGACGGTTTCTATGAGCTGGTGGATGTGCGCATTCCCCAGGGCACCTTGCTCAAGCCCAACTATCCGGCAGCACTCTCGGGCCGCACTCACGCCCTAGGCCGTATTTTCGACGTGCTGGGCGCCCTGCTGGGCATGGGCGCGCCCAACGAGATGCTGAACGCGGCCGGCTTCAGTGACTCGCCGCACCTGTTCTATTCGGGCTATGACGAGAACGGTGAATGGTTCCAGCTGTTCCAGATTGGATTCGGCGGCATTCCCGGTCGGCCCATCGGTGACGGTCCCGACGGCCACTCCCTGTGGCCGGGCTTCACCAACGTGCCCAACGAGTTTATCGAGAGCTATTTCCCGCTCCGTATCGAGCAGTACGAAACCATCACCGACTCCGGCGGCGCCGGCCTGCACCGGGGCGGCAACGGCCTCAGCGTGGCCTATCGTTTCCTGTGCGACGGGGAAATCGGCATCCACGACGAGCGCTGGCTGACCTATCCCTGGGGCGTCAATGGCGGCGAAACCGGTATGCGCTCCACCAAACGCCTGGTGCGGACCGACGGCTCCGAGCAATGGCTGCCTGCCAAGGTAGAGGGCATCAAGGTCAAGGCCGGTGATCTGCTGTACTTCAACACCTGGGGTGGCGGCGGCTGGGGTGATCCCTTTGCCCGCGATCCGCAGCTGGTGCTGGACGATGTAGAGCGCGGCCTGGTGTCAGTCGCGGGCGCCAGGCGCTTCGGCGTTGTCATTGGCGGTGATACGCCAGGGGCTCACAGCGTCGATGAGGCTGCCACCGCCGCCCTGCGCGAGCAGTGTATTGCCGAGCGCGGCGACGAGGTGCCGCTGTTCAATTTCGGTGGCAGCGTCGAGGAGATTCGCGCCCGCTGCGAGGCGGAAACCCATCTGCCCGCCCCGGAAGCACCGAGCTTCCGATAGGCCGTCCTAGAGCCGGCGCGCGGCCACCACCGCCAGCCGGCTGCCTTCTTCCACCAAGGTGCGCCAGCGGCGTGCCAGCCAGCCTGGCTCACGCTCGCTGCGCTGTGACGCCTCGACCCGGTGGTGTTCTTCATCCCGCTGAAAGCGTCGCAGCACGGCACGTATCTCACGGTGGTCCCGCTGTGCCTGCAGGTACTCGATTTGTTCCTGGTAGTGCTGCACGACGAAGGTCTCGACAGCATCGATAGTGAGGTAGACGCCGCGGCGGCCACCCAATAGCGACACGGCCCCGAGCATCCAGCCGGCCAGCTTCCAGAGCGGCAACAAGCGGCTATGCAGGCGGCCCGGCAGCCAGGCCTCGAAGAATGCCAGGTGCTGCTGCTCGGTCTGCAGGTGCTCAGCCGCGAAGCTGCGTATCTCCGCGTCCCGGCTGAGCGCCAGGATGCCGCGGTAAATCCACACGGCGCCGGTCTCCCCGGCATGATCGGAGCGCAGGTCGCCCTGCAGGCGTTTTTCCAGATGCTCCGCCTGGGGCATGTCGTCGGCAAGCAGCGCCGGGGTGGCAGGCATGTTCATAACAGTGCATACGCAGCGTCGGCAGTGTTTGGTGCGGTTTGTCGCTGTTTTGTCATGCTTTCGCACGTTGACCGCTGGCAATATCGGGCCTAGCTTCATGCCACGGAGATGCAAATGAGCGAACAACACACCATCCTCTTTCTGTGCACCGGCAACTCCTGTCGCAGCCAGATGGCCGAGGGCCTGTGCCGCGCGCTGCGCGGTGATGAGCTGGCCCCAGCCTCAGCCGGGATAGAGAAGCACGGCCTCAATCCAGACGCGGTGGCGGTGATGGCCGAAATCGGTATCGATATCAGCGGCCATCAGAGCAAGACACTGGATGAACTGCCCGGCGAGTTCGATTACGTGGTGACCGTGTGCGGGCACGCCAACGAAACTTGCCCCTATTTCCCGGCCCGAACGGCGGTGGTCCACCAGGGCTTTGATGACCCGCCGGCGCTGGCGCGACAGGCGGCGACACGCGAGGAAGGGCTGGCCCACTATCGCCGGGTTCGCGACGAGATTCGCGAGTACATACTTACGCTGCCAGCGGCATTGAATAAGGCCGAGAAAGGAAACCTGGGCTAGAATAGTCAGGTCAGGGATTATGGGCGCACATATGGATATCCGCCGGTTCCTCGGGGAACTGAAAGGCAGGGGTGTGTACCGTGTCGCCGCGATTTACGCGGCGGGCAGCTGGGCTTTGCTGCAAGTTGGCGACATCTTTTTCCCTATCCTTGGATTTCCCGACTGGGCCATTACTGGCGTACTGGCCGTCGCCGCGCTCGGCTTCCCCGTCGCCATCATTCTCGCCTGGGTCTTCGAGATCACATCGGAAGGCATCGTTGAGATCGATCCAGAGGTCAACTTCGGCAAGCTGCGACTGTCGCCGGCTCGGCTCGCTGAGCTCGGATTGCTGCTGGCGCTGATCTTCCTGGTGGGGTTTCTCTATCTGGAGCGCCTGACGCTGCAGGAGAAAGTGGCTGAAGCCTTCGGCGGGAATCAGGACGAACGGCCCTCGGTCGCCGTTATGGCGTTTCAGAACATGTCCGACGATCCGTCGGCAGAGTACTTCGGGGACGGGCTCGCCGAGGAGATTCTCAACCTGCTGGCGCGCTTCAGCGAGTTGAATGTGGCTGCGCGGACGTCATCGTTTTACTTCAAGGGTAAAAACGTCGACCTGAGAGAGGTGGGTCAGAAACTGGGCGTAAACCACGTGCTGGAGGGCAGTGTCAGGCGTGCAGGTGATCGAGTTCGCATAACCGCGCAGCTTATTGCGATGGATACCGGGTATCACGTCTGGTCTGAGACCTTTGATCGTGACTACAGCGACAGTTTCCAGATACAGGAGGAGATCGCACGTCAGGTTGTTGGCACCATGCAGGTGATATTGTCGGACGCCTCCAGAGAAATCCTGCAGACGACGAAGGACGTTGATCCTGCCGCTTATGATTACTACCTGAGAGGACGCGAGTACCTGCGGCTTGCTGCCGGAGATCAGAATCTTGATCGTGCCCTGGAGCTGTTCCAGAAAGCCGTCGACCTGGATCCTGACTATGCCGAGGCTCATGCGGGCGTCTGCGATGCTTATCTGGCCCTGTATCGGAGCCAGGTGGATGCGGAGTACTTCCGGCTTGCCGAGTCATCCTGCAGTTCGGCAGTAGCGCTCGACGACAGTGCCCTGCCAGTCTATATCGCGCTGGGCAATCTCTACCGCCTTTCCGGAAGATACGATGAATCGGAAGCGCAGCTGGCGCGGGCGCTGGCGATCAATGCCAGGTCGGTGCCAGCGCTCAAGGCGCTGGCCATGACGCTGCACGCCAGTAATCGAACGGCAGAGGCGGAAGCGACGTTGCAGAAGGCAATAGGGATTCAGCCGAACAATTGGCATAGCTATTTCGCCATGGGGAACCTGTTCTTCGAGTCCGGCCGTTTCGCAGAAGCGATTCCCTACTACCGACGCACCACGGAGCTCATTCCAGACCACGCGAGCGCGCACAACAACCTGGGTGCGGCGCACTATATGCTGAGTCAGTTTGATGAGGCGGCGGCGGCATGGGAGCGCTCCCTGGCTATTGAGCCGACGCCCAATGCCTACTCAAATGCGGGTTCCAGCCTTTACTTCCTCGGCCGTTTCGAAGAAGCGGTGAGCATGTATCACAAGGCAGTCGAGCTGGCGCCTGAGGACTTCGTCAGCTGGGGTAACCTGGGCGATGCTTATCGCTATACAGAAGAACTCGCCGATCTCTCGGAGCCAATGTACCGCAATGCGATCAAGCTGGCCTCCTCGCATCTGCAAATCAACCCATCTGACGCCGTCACCGCAGTGCTTGTGGCTCACTACCATGCCTCTGTCGGGGATAGGGAAGAGGCCCTTGAATACCATGCACGCGCACTGGCCCTGGCGCCGGAGGATGTGACCGTTCACTACATGTCGGCCATCCTCTTGTCTACACTGGAAGAGCATGAGCGGGCCCTGGCATCGCTCAGGCATGCAATCGAGTTGGGCTACTCGATGGACTTGATTTATGCAGATGCGGGCCTGGCCGCGCTGCGCGAAGATCTGGGGTTCCAGGATGTCATTTCGGTGTTGTCTGAGTAAGCGAGAAAGAGGGGTTGCCAAGATGAACGCGATAAGAATGCGCTTGACGGGGCCACTGGCTCAAGGCTTTAGAACAGCTTTTGTGGTGTCTGTTTTCGTGCTGCTGGGGTGCGACACGACGGTGTATGCCAAAAACGGGAACGACGCGTCTCCTGAGCCATCCAAGCAGGAAGCCGAGTCTGAGTTTGAGTCGTTGGACGTTATTTTGAACGATGAAAACGAACCGACAAGACTCTACCGGCCCACCATCCTGGTTGAGTTTGACCAGAATGGCTGTCCCGTGGACACTCGCTTCCGGGCCCGGGTTGGCGCTCCCAATGGGCCGCGCATCGTCCTGGATACTGGCCTTCCCATCAGCAAAGCGGTTATGCCGCGGGTGAAGTGGCGGGGTGTGCAGAGAATTCTCCCAAGGCCGAGCCAACGGCCCTACTGGCGGACGTTTACCCAGCCTTTCGCAGTCTACTTCAGTCCGTTGCAGGACCAACTTCTGGTGTCGGACGGCCAGGGTCAGATCGGCCCCGAGGCGCTGCTGGATGCGGACCAACTGCCCGTGGATATCAATTTCAAGTACTCCGTCGTACGGATTAAGTACGACGGTGCAAAACCCATTGTTTACTCACCTACCGATCAGGGCTACTGCCCACCGCTCGATCCGATTATAAGAATTACCTATTGAGGAGAAGAAAATGCAAGCACATGTAGCGCGGTACCCTACTCACAAGTCCGTATTGCGCGCAGCGGTGTTAGGTCTGGCTGTGCTGATGAGTTCAATGGCTGCACAGGCACAACCTGCTGGTCAGAACTGTCCGAACAAGCGCGAGTGCGTCAACATCGTTGTTGATGGCAACGGTTGTCCCCAGTACACCACCTACAATGGGGTGAAAGACGCGGTACCGAATCTCTCCAAGACGCGCGCGCGTCGGATGTGGTGGTACATCGTTGATACCAATGCCACGGAGCAGCAGATCGAGTTTCAGGCCTACTTTGATCCTTTCAAGAAACCTGAGCTGTCAGGCGTCGGCCGGGCAGAGTCGCAACGCCTCGACAGGAACGTGCCGACCGGGGTTAACTTCAAGTACACAGTCACCGTCGACGGCTGTACTCCCATGGACCCGCTAATTCGCATCACCCAATAAACGATTGCCAGCGCCCGCGATGAGCCTGACTCGCACGGAGCGATTCTTTTCACTGTTCACCACCCTGCGCCCCAATGAGGGGCGCGGGGTGTTGCTGTTGTGCGTGCAGGCTTTCACCATCCTGTTTGTTTACTATCTACTGAAGGTCATTCGCGACCCGCTGATCCTGGCCGAGGGCAGCGCGGAGCTGAAGTCCTACACCAATGCCATGCAGGCGGCGATCCTGATGGTGGTCGTGCCGTTGTTTGCCCGGGTCTATCACCGCCTCGGTCACGAGGCCGCCAAGCACATCCTGATCAGCCGGATTTTCCTGTTTTTTATCAGCAACGTGCTGCTGTTTGCCCTGGCCTACAACGCCGGCTGGCGCATCGCCATCGCCTTCTATGTGTGGCTGGGGATTTTCTCGGTAATGGTGCTGGCGCTGTTCTGGGGTTTTTCTGCGGATCTCTACAACGTCAAATCGGGGCAGCGCATCTTCCCGGTAGTGGCCGCGGCCGCTTCGGGCGGTGCTTACCTGGGCGCCCAGGCGGCGGGCTGGCTCAACCCCATGATCGGCCACGACGGTACGATGCTGCTGGCGGGGTTGTTGTTGCTCATTCCCTGGTGGTATTGCGGCCGGGTGGAGGCCACCATACCGCCGGGCTCTGCCAGCCAGATCACCGATGAGTTTCACGACAAGCCGCCGCCCATCTCTGAGGGTTTCATGGTGGTGTTCCGCAGCTACTACCTGACCATGATCGCCCTGTTCATCATCCTGATGAACCTGGTGAATACCAATGGCGAGTACATCCTCTCCGCCTTTGTGACCAACCAGGCCGACACCCTGGAGGCCGCTGGCATGCTGGCCGGCACGCGGGGCGAGTTCATGACCGGGTTTTACTCCAGCTATTTCGCCTGGTTCACCCTGCTGGGATTCCTGATACAACTGTTCCTGGTGTCGAGAATCTTCGACCGCATCGGTCTCAAGGGTGCCCTTCTGGTGCTGCCGGCGCTGATGATGGGCAGCTATTCCCTAATGCTCATATTCCCTGTGCTGGCGGTGGTGCGGGTCGCCATGATTGCCGAGAACAGCATCAGCTACTCACTGTTGAACACCACCCGCCATGCCCTGTTCCTGCCGGTCAGGCGCGAGGAAAAGTATGTCGGCAAGAACTGTATCGATACGTTTTTCTTCCGCTGCGGCGACGTGCTGTCGGCGCTGGCCGTCTACGTTGGCAGCGCGCTGATCGGCATCGGCCTGGCGGGCTTTATAGTCACCAACCTGGCGCTTGCCATTGTGCTGTTCTGGTTTGCCTGGCTGATAGGTAATCGCAACCAGGGCGTGATCGAAGAAAACCTGGGCAACCTGCCGCCGCAGGTCGGCCTGCCGCTGCCGGATATGGACATCCCGGCCGGCAGGGTGAGCGATCTGGTGATGCACGAGGACACCTTCTTCGACCCCGACGAAGGCGATGCGCTCAAGTACCTGGCCTACAGCCACCCCTCCAGCGGTTTGCCGGGCTGGGTGAAGTTCGATGCTCTGCACCGACGCTTTGAATTCACGCCGCCGGCGGGTGCACAAGGCAGCGCCCATATCCGCGTGGTCGCGAGAGACTTCGATGGCGCAGAGGCCGACCTCAGTTTTCGCGTGAGCTATTCGCCAGCAGTTGACCCCGCTATTGACCACAAAGGAAGTGAGTGATTGCGGCGGGAGTAGGTCACAAATTTCATCTAGATTTCATTGACCCTCCGTTCGCACTCCATATACTGATGTGGCTGGAAGCAGTTCCGATTTTTATGTGTTCCATTTCGATTCGCACTACCGCCTCTCGTTGTGTTTTCCATAAGTAATCGCGATGCTCATAGCAGTCGCCCGGCTGCCATTGGCACCTGGCATGGGGAAAGACGCGATACAGTGATCTGGCTCATCACCCGGTTACGCAGTCGTCGCATAAGAGACAACGATAGGAAGTAAGCATGTCCACTACCAAAGGCACCGTTAAGTGGTTTAACGAAACCAAGGGCTTCGGCTTTATTCAGCAAGAAGGCGGCCCGGACGTTTTCGTTCACTTCAGTGCAATCCAGGGCACGGGTTTCAGAACGCTGGCAGAAGGCCAGGAGGTCGAATTCAGCGTGACGGAAGGCAAGAAAGGCCCACAGGCGGAAAACGTTACACCGCTCTAGCGTCGCAACGACCTAACCTCCAGATAGACCCCCGCCCGCCGGTTGACTGATCGGTGGGATCACCAGCCCCGGCGTGTGCGGGGCGGTTCCTATTCTATTGGCTACTGGCCACCCTCCAGCTCGATCTCAAGTGCCGAAGCCGCTCGCAAGGAGTTGGTGATAAAGCAACTCTGCTCGGCTTTCTCCAGCAGGCGCTCGGCTTTGTCCCGGCTGCTTTCCGCGGGCAGGGTCAGGCGCGCGTGGGTGGTGAAGCCGGTAAACTGAATGGCCCGTTCAACCTGATCCAGGGTGCCGCTGACACTCACCTGCAGGGACTCCCACTCCAGCTTTGACGCGCGCGCGATGGCCTTGAATGACAGGATAAAGCAACTGGCAACGGCTGCTACCTGCAGGTCTTCCGGCGAGTGAATATCACCGGGCCCTCCGAAGCCGCTGGGTGGCGCCAGCGTCAGGTCTGGTTGTCCTTCGACACTGGCGGTCACCAGGCTTTCTGCGGTGGAAGATGCGGTGGCAGTGTAGTCGTGGGGCAGGCCCTGCATGGCGTTCTCCTGGTCGGGTACACTCTTTTCTTTTGTATACAGACGGATCTTGGTATGCCTTTCAGTATAGGTGGTGCCGCACGTGTTGCGCTTGTGATTCTGTTGCTGACAGCAGGGATGGATGCCCTGGCGCGACCGAAGACTGATATTGTGGTGCTGGCCAACGGTGACCGTGTCACCGGTGAAGTCAAGGGCATGCGCAATGGTCGCCTGAGCTTTGGCACCGACAGCATGGGCACTGTCAGCATCGAGTGGGATGGCGTGACCACCCTCGACAGCAACCACTTCTTCCGTTTCCGTACTGAACAGCAGGATCGCTTCTTCGGCGCGCTCGGTGAATCCGAGATCGACAGGCACGTGCAGATCGTTCACGCGGGCGGCGTGGAAGATGTCCCCCTCGACGAGCTGGTGGCGATTACGCCTATCGAAAACACTCTGGAGGAGCGGCTTGATACGGTTGTAAACCTGGGCTACTCCGACTTCAAGGCGAGCGAGGCGCGCACCACCGAGCTGGGACTGCGCATGGTCTACCTCGATGAATACAGTGAAAACACGCTGGAGGCGCGTTCCGTGGTGGCTGAATCCGAGACGGAAACCAATACCAGCAATCGCGTCGACCTGGCGCGGCGGCACCTCTGGCAGGACCCCCTCTACTTCAACTACTACCGGGTCGGCTGGGAGCGCAACGACCAGTTGGCCATCGATAGCCGCTTCGTTGGCAGTTACGGTATCGGCCGTCGGGTGTTCGACAGCAACCGCACCAAGCTGTCATTTATCGGCGGTTTGCAGGTGGTGAGCGAAGAGGATTCCCTTGGGGAGACCACAGACAGCCTGGAAGGTCTGCTGGCGGTCGATTACCGCACCTGGAACTTCGCCGCACCGGAACTGGACCTGGTCACCGGCGTGCGTATATACCCCGGAATCACTGAAACCGGACGCCTGCGAGCCGACGGTGAAATCACCCTGAGCTGGGAGATCACCGGAGACCTGAACCTGAGCCTCAGCGCCTATGGCAGCTATGACAACGAGACCAACCAGGATGGTGATGACTACGACTACGGCATTACGACCGGGGTGGCCTGGGACCTCTAGCCTCGCAAAACGTGCGCGATTGCGCTAAACTGGCCGGCCCACTCGCGGAAACGCGTAAAAACCTCCAGGTCTGACTTACGTTAGGCAAATACTAGACACACATAAGACAAACCTAAGACAAGCAGAAGACATGGCATCCAGTAAAAAGCGTGGGCAAACTGCCCCAGTTGAAACCAGCGCATCCATCGCAGAACAAACCGCCGCCTTTCTCAAGGCTGGTGGCAAGATTGACGAAATCCCCCGCGGCGTAAGCGGCCAGACCAGCCTGACTGCGCGCAAGCACATCACGATTAGCACCAAGTCCTAGACGAGCTCACGGGCCCTGTCCGGCCCCGCCGCCTGAACCACTTGCTCACACCTTCGGCATGACGGCATGAAGAAGGTGTTTGCCAGCAGCCGACTGCCCGGTGACGCCCTGTCCCGGCTGGCGCAACACTGTGAGCTGGATACCTGGGAGTCTGACAGCCCGGTGCCGTCCGCCATACTGCGAGACCGGCTGCAGGGTTGCGAGGGTTTGTTGTGTCTGCTCACCAACCGCATCGATGCGGAACTGATCGCCGCCTGTCCCAGCCTGCGCATCGTGTCGAGTATGTCGGTAGGTGTCGATCACGTTGACCTTGATGCCCTGACCGGCCGCGGCATACCGCTGGGCAATACGCCAGGAGTGCTGGTAGATACCACGGCCGACCTTGCGCTGGCCCTGATGCTGGCGGCCGCCCGGCGTGTTCCCGAGGCAGACCGATTCGTGCGCGAGGGCCGCTGGGACCCCGCGGCTCCCTGGCACCCGGATATGTTCGTGGGGCGCGACCTCACCGGCGCTACCCTGGGTATCGTTGGCCTGGGCGCCATCGGCCAGGCTATCGCCCGACGGGCAGCTGGCTTTGGCATGCGCCTGTTGGGCTGGAACCGCAGCCCACGGCAGGTCCCCGGGGTACAGACGCTGGGCTTTGAGGAACTGCTGGCCGAGGCGGATTTCCTCAGCGTCAACGTCGCTCTGACCCCGGACACTCACAATCTGTTGGGTCGCGATGCTATCGCAGGCATGAAACCCGGCGCGGTGCTGGTCAACACGGCGCGCGGCGGCATTGTTGATGAGCAAGCCCTGGCCGAGGCCCTGGCAGAGGGGCGGCTGTTCGCCGCCGGTGTCGATGTCTTCAGTCGCGAACCTGTGGAGCCCGACAACCCCTTGTTGGGTTTGCCCAATGTGGTGCTGGCACCGCATATCGGCAGCGCCAGCCAGCGCACCCGCGAGCGGATGGCGGCGCTGGCAGTGGACAACCTGATCGCTGCCCTCAAGGGGGAGCGCATGCCTCAGTGTGTGAACCCGGAGGTCTACGCGTCGCTGTAGGGCGCCGCGCTGACGGTCTATCATGCCCGGAACTGCGAACAGGAGAGTCTTCGCATGAAACGCTGGCTGGGTGCCCTGGCACTCTTCGCCCTGCTGGCGATAGGCTGGTACAGCTACCGCCTGGTCTGGGGTATCCCCCTCAATATCAATCACTTCGCCGATCGCAGCTCTATCAAGCTGTTACTCGAGTATCCTGAGCTGTTGACCATGCTGGGCGCCGCTGACAACACGGCCCTGGATTTCCACAGCCACCGATTCAGTGACCTGTCCCCGGCCGCCGAGCAACGCCGTCGGCAGATGGTGGAACGCATCCAGACCCAGCTCGCCGCCTATGACGACGTCGAGCTGGCCGGCCAGCAGGCCCTGACCCGCGGCTACCTGCACTGGGCGTGGCATGATCGTATGGCGCCCGGGCGCTTCCCCTACCACTTCACCAATATCGTCTACGCCGGACCCTACCCGGTGAACCAGACCTCCGGCGCCCAGGAAATGCCGCTGGAAACGCTGAGCCTTTACCAGCGCTTCGAAGATGAGAAAGGCGCACTGCGTTTCCTGGAGCGTATGGGCGCAATCCCTTTCTTCCTGGACAATCTCAGGCAGGCCGTCAGCGCGCGCACTGAGATGGGTGTGATGCCGCCGCGCGTCATTCTGGACAGGCTGATTAAGCGCACGGAGTCCTTGCTGGAGCTCTCGCCTGAGGAATGGTCGATTTACCAGGCGTTTCACACGCAAATGGCAAACTCGAAGATTGACGAGCTGCGTCGCCAGGCCTTACTGGACCGCGGTTTCGCCCAACTTGAGCTCGTGGTGATACCCGCGTACGAGGATTACCTCGGCTTCCTCTGGCAGCTGGCGGCCAGGGCGCCGACGACTGTCGGCGTCTGGGCATTGCCGGAGGGCGAGGCCTATTACCAGGCCCTGCTGCAGTTCTATACCACCACCGGGCTTAGCGCTGAGGAGATCCACCAACTGGGCCTTGACCGGGTTGCGGACATCGGCCGGCAGATGGATGCTGCGCTGGCCTCGCTGGGCTATAACGCGGCCAGCCGGGTGGAGAACTTGAGGGCCCTTACCGCGGCCCGACCGCCGACAGAGGACCCCGGGCAGGTGCTGGCCCAGTACCAGGAGGAAGCCGCCCTGGTCGAAGAGGGGATTGCCCCGGCTTTTGATATCGACGAGGTAGAGCCTTTCGAGGTGCGGCGGGTGCCGCCGGAGCAGGAAATCGGTGCGCCCTTTGCCTACTACACGCCGGCTTCGCTGGACGGCAGTCGACCGGGCTATTTTTACGTCAACCTGGTGGATCTCAGCCAGCATGAACCTTTCACCATGCGCACGCTGGTGGCGCATGAAGCCATTCCTGGCCATCACTACCAGTCCTCCGCTGCCCATGGCGCCAGGGGAATTCCGATGGTGCGCGGTTCCGACGTGATTGGCGCCTATTCAGAAGGCTGGGCACTGTACGCAGAGCGGCTGGTCGCCGAACTGGGCCTGCACGACCCGGCAACCGACATTGGCCGCCTGCAGGCGGAGATGTTCCGCGCTGTGCGCCTGGTGGTGGACACCGGCATTCACCACTACCGCTGGACCCGTGAACAGGCCATTGACTACATGCTGGCGGAAACCGGCCGGCCGCGGGTGGATGTGGTGTCAGAAATCGAGCGCTACATCGCCATGCCCGGCCAGGCCACCGGCTACATGGTGGGCATGCTGGAGATTCTCGATATGCGCGAACAGGCCCGCGCCCGTCAGGGGCAGGCCTTTTCGTTGCCGGCCTTTCACGATGTGGTTTTGCGCAATGGCTCGCTGCCGCTGTCGCTGCTGCGCAGTGAGGTAGAAAAGCAGTTGAACTAGCGCGGGCTCAAGGTCCCTGGCGGGCCACGGTGGCGACTTCGGCACAGGTTTCCGCCAGGGGCTGCCAGCTATCCGGCACCGGGTTTTCCAGGCAAATCAGGGTCAGTATCTCCTGGCGGGCTTCGGCCAGTGCGTCGTCCACCCGGCTGCGAAGCGCTTCGAAGCGCGCATTGCCCTGTAACTCGACCAGCATAGGATCTTCAAAGAGTTCAGCGACGTAATAGTGTTCGTCAATCGCCGCCTCGAAGTAGTCCAGGGCTGAGTCCCGGTCCCCGGCCACGAAGGCGCGCAGCCCGCGATCCCAGATGACATTGGAGTAGCGGCTGGTGGCGGTATCGCCACGGGCTGCCAGGTCGCGGTCAATCTTCACCAGCTCCTTTTCCGCTGCCTGCGGCTTGCCGCTCTGCTGCAACAGCCAGACATAGCGCAGGTGCGCATCAAGGCCGTAGCCGCCGCTGATCATCGGCAGCGACCCCTTGCCCTCGGCGATTTCCTGGTAGCCGGCCAGCGCTTTGGACGGCTCGTTATTCCAGTACTGCATTGTTGCGATCCACTGGTCGAAGTCCGGGTTGTCCGGATCCACAATCTTCATGCGCTCGAGCATTGCAATGGCTTTGTTCGGATCGCCGCAGAACGCCTCGGCCATGACCAGCGTGACATCAGATACACGGCGCGCTTCCTCGACCATGCCGACATCGCAGAACCTGAATACCATGAACTGATTGGACCAGCGGTCCAGGGGGTCTACCGCATAGGCGCGCAGTGACCAGTAGAGCGCTTTGGCGAGATCGCCCTTGACCATGGCCACCCTGGCCAGTGTGGCAAAGCCCGCCCACGGGTGTTGCTCGGCCAGCACCATGGCGCCGGCCTCGGCCGCCTCCATGTCTATCGTCGACAGGTGATTGCTGTAGTAGTTGATGCGGCCGACGACAGACAGGGGGTCGACCTCGATCAGCTTGTTGACAGCGTAGTCCGCCTCTTCGTAGCGGCTGATAAACAGCGCACTGGTCTGTAGCCAGTTGAGTGCGTCGGTATAAACCGGGTTGTAGCTCAGTGCCTTCCTGGCATACTTGATGGCCTCTTCTTCGTTGCTGTTGGTGCCCGCGATGATGGCTTGCGCGCCCCAGGCCTCTGCCAGTTCCGGGTTGAGCTCCATGGCGCGGGTGGCGTGGGGGACAGCCCTGTTGTTGACCTCTGCAACGGTCAGGTCGCCGTAGGATGAGGGGCTGTCGCTGGACAGCGCGATGGCAATCGCCAGCATGGCCTGGGACGGTGCGAAATTCGGGTCGAGGCGGATGGACTTTTCCAGTTCCCGGACCGCCTCGGCGATAGATTTGTTGCCTCGCTGGTTCACCAGGTAGCGACCCTTCAGGTAGGCCTCGTAGGCGGCGGTGTTGGCGGTTTCCGCTACCCGCGGCGCCTGCAGGGCCGCCGCATCCTGTATGCCCATCTGTGCTTTCAGGGCTTCGCCGATGGCGGCAGATATCTCATCCTGGATAGCAAACACATCGGTCAGCTCGCGGTCGTAGGTTTCCGACCAGAGGTGGTAGCCGTTTTCGGCCTCGATCAACTGGGCGGTGATGCGCAGGCGGGTGCCGGCCTTGCGCACTGAGCCCTCCAGCACGTGGTTGACCTTGAGCAGCGCGGCGATTTCGCTGATATCCCGGTTGTCACCCTTGAACTGGAAAGACGACGTGCGCGCTGCCACCCGCAGCTCCGGTACCTGAGCCAAGACGTTCAGCAGTTCTTCGGAGATGCCGTCGGAGAAGAACTCCTGCTCCGGATCCGAGGACAGGTTGACGAAGGGCAGTACGGCGATGGATTTGTCTGCGTAGCCAGAGGCGCCGATGGTCTGGCTGTCAGGCGGTCCGGCGGGAGCTGGCGCGGGTGACTGGGCCAGATCGACACTGGCCCTCATCGGTGCGTCCTTGCTGACCTGGGAATCCCACACCAGGAAAGTGCCCAGGGCCAGCAGCATCAGAATGATGGTGATGTCGAGCTTGTGGGCAGTCTGGTGAGTTATGGAACTGTTGCGATCGACCTCGCTCTCGCGCCTGAGGCCCTCGGGCGTCATTTCGAAGGCCCAGGCGAAAATGAGCGTGGGAATAAAGCCCAGCGCCAACAGGCCGAGCAGGGTGGGCATGACCCAGTCGGGCGCGCTCAGGGCCTCCAGCAGGGTGTCGGCGATTTGCAGGACCAGCCACCCGGTGACCACGTAGGCCACGCCCATGCGTACCACATTGCGGCGCTGGAGTTCCGCGAGGAAGCTCATCCCTGGCCCCTGCTGGTCGAAGAATAATCAACAATATCAGGTTGGCGCGGGTGAAGGTAGCGCAGCTCAGGTGCGCCGGAGACGAATACCGCGGCAATAGCTATTCAACAAGCGCGTTGAGTTCCAGGGTTTTGCCGCGGCGGACGATGGACACCGTCACCCGGTCACCGGGCTTGACCCGGCGGTAGGTGCGGTAGAGCTGACTGAGACCGGCATCGGTGCCCACCACCGGCGTGCCATTGATGGCGGTGATGATGTCGCCACCCAGCATGACCGCCGCGCCGCCAATTTCGGCAGGGATGTAGCCGGGCTTCAAGCCCAGCCGGTCGGAAATAGAGCCCTCGGTGACCGTTTGCACCAGCATGCCGGATGACTGGCCGGCATTGAGTGCATCGGCCAGTTCCTCATTGAGCAACATATAGCTGGCGCCCAGCCACACCGAAGGTTCATCGAGCAGCATGCGCCGCGCCATATTGGCGCTTGCGGCGAAACCCAGCCCCTCACTGCCGCCGGACTGGCTGGAGATATGGCTGACAATGCCGATGACTTCGCCTTTCATGTTGAGCAGCGGCCCACCGGAATTGCCTTTGTTGATGGCGGCATCGGTCTGCAGGAATTCGATATCACCGAAGGGTGTGCCCTCGGTAAGTCGGCGCCCCGACAGGTAGCCCACGGTCATGGTGTGAGTGAGGCCGTAGGGGCTGCCGATCACAAATACCTGCTCCCCGGTCCTGGCCTTGTCCGAGTCGCCGAGCGGCGCCGAGGGCAGTTGTTCAGGGGGATCGATAATGCGGATCAGGGCGATGTCACTCATGCCACTGGAAGCAACGACCTGGGCCGGGCGCTCGCGACCGTCTCGCAGCATCACTACGATGTCGTCCGCAGTATCCACCACGTGGGCGGCGGTCATCACCAGACCCTGAGGGTCGATGATCACGCCGGAGCCGAGGCCGCCTTCCTGGGTGGTCTGGATGCCTTTGCGGGTCAGGGTTTCACGCTCGGCCTGGGTGGTGATGACCACAACTGCCGGGTCGACTTTTTCAAAGGCGCGGCTCAGGTCCTGGCTCTGGGTGGCGCAGCCGTTCCCCAGTAGCAGCACGCATAACAGCCCGCTGCACAGGTGTTTCAGGCGCATTATGCCTCTCCGGATCGTGGCAGTTGGGCAAAGGCCCGGCTCAGCCCTGTGCTGAGGGCGCGGCGGGTCCGCTCGCGGTCCGGGGTGTTGGCATCGGCGGCGATCTTGGTGATCACTGCGCGCCACACTTCGCGGCCGGTTTCACCATTGTTGATCTGGACCGCGATGTTGCGGGTTTCCTTGACGCCGGACAGGGCGATGGCGTTATCGACCTCGGCCTGGCTGATGTTGGTGTTGGGTCGCACGCCGGCCCGAGGGGCGATATTGCTGGTGGTGCTGTCGGCGGCGCCGAGCCGCACGCCGGGAGCATAGATGTAGTCGATGCTGAAGTCGCCATCGCGGGGTACCTTGCGGTACCCGCGCCCTGCCAGTTCCTCATCCACCAGCTCCCGCAGGATGGGGTCGATCACGTAGATCGCGTCGCGGAAGTAGAAATCGCTGGAGAAGGGCTCACTGCGCCAGGAATAAGTCTTGAAACCGCTGCCGGCAAACTCCTGCGAGTCCCAGACATCGACCTCGACGCCGGCGCAGGCGGCGAGCAGGCCGAGCAGCAGGGCAGCCAGGGCGTTTCTCATCAACAACGGTCTCCAGCACGGAAAAGGCGCACCATAGTAGCAGCATCTGCTCGCTGCGCAATTGCGCCATCGGCGCCACTCGCCTCGCGACCGGTGGCGCTGGCCAGCGCCAGGCGACAAGCAGGCTGGCAACAGGGTTTCACAGCCCGCGGGGGTCTTCACTACCGTGGGGAATTGCCCTGTCCGCCGTGTATCTGACCCAGTTCTTCGGGCTGCTAGTCGTGAACGCCTGCCGGATTATGGGGCTGTAAGGCCCGCCAGACAGGGGCTGGCGGTATTATTAGTAATCGCTATAATGTTGGGCCGGTAACATATAAGAAAGTTATTTCTTGGCTATGCTATCGCGGCAGTTATTGAGAATTGACCTGAACCTGTTGCTGGCCCTGCAGGTATTGCTGGAGGAGCGGAACGTCACCCGCGCCGCCGAGCGTCTCAATGTGTCTCAGCCGGCTCTCAGCAAAACCCTCCAGAAGCTGCGCGAAACCTTCGACGACGAGCTGTTCACCCGCACCGCCCATGGCCTGATACCGACACCGCGAGCGGAGGAACTGGGCCGCGGCCTGCCCGAGGCGCTTGAGAAACTCGACGCCATCCTACAGCCGGACGAGTTCGACCCGATGAGCTATGAGGGCACCTTCCGGTTGGCCATGCCCGCCATGTTCACCGAGGTACTGCTGCCGCGGCTGATGCACGAATTGGCGGAGGTGGCCCCGCAGATTCGCATTATCAGCGGCGACGTCGGCCTGGATTTCCAGGAACGTCTCAAGCTCGGCGAGATTGACTTCGCCATCGCCGTGGTGGAGCGCACCGATACCGATGTCCATGCCGAGCCCCTGCGCACCATCAGTCCCCGCTGTTACATGCGCAAGGGGCATCCGCTGATCGACAAGGCCATCACCCTCAAGGATTTCCTGGCCTACCCCCATGTGCGCCTCTACCTGCCCGGTCTGACCCGGGAGAACCTCGGGCTGGTTGACGAGGTGCTGGCCGAGCGCGGTCTCTATCGCAATGTCGTGTTGGAGACCACCCAGTTCGCCCCGGCGGTGGGTGTGCTGTCAAACACGGACTGTATCCTCATCGCCAATGCGGGCCTCGCCAACAGTCCCGCGGTGGAGGACAACATCGTGGTGCAGGATATTCCCGATGAGCTGTCGCGGCTGTTCTCCGGTCACAGCGGTGGCAAGCGCACCCGGCTGGCGCTGGTGCGACACACCCGCACCTCCAACAGTGAGCCCCACCAGTGGCTGCGGCGGCTGATCGTCAAGCTGATGGCCGAGCAGGACACCATAGAAGAATAAGCCCGCCGGCCGCTGACTTTTGCGGCGGCATGCTGTACAAAACCCCCTCTTCCATCGGCCAGGAGCCACCATGAACCGCGCGCTTTTCATCACCATCCACATGTATCTGTCTGCCTTTTTCGCGGTCTTTGTCTTGTTGGTGGCTACTTCAGGCGGCCTGTATCTGCTGGGTTACAAGGGCTCGGTGGACAGTAGCGCCGTGCACAGTGAGGCCAATAGCGCAGGGCTGGCTGATATGAAGGGTGAAGCGCTCGAACAGGCGGTGGCCGAGCTGCTGGGCCGCGCCGGGGTTGAGGGTTACCGCTTCGAGTATGTCAAGGTAAAGGGCTCAACCCTGTACACCCGTCCCACCTCCCGGCAGCACTATATGATCGAGCTGGGTGATGAAGTGACAGTGTCGCGCCGGGATCCGAGCCTGCAGTCCGCCATGATGGAGCTGCACATGGGCCACGGGCCGCTGGCGTTCAAAACCTTCCAGAAGGTCTTTGCGCTGGGCATGTTGTTCATCATTCTCAGCGGCCTCTGGCTGGGCCTGTCCTCGGAGCGCCTGCGGATACGCACTCTCGCCGCTGCCGGCTCCGGAGCCGTGCTGTTTTTTATCGCCGCGCTGGCGCTCTAGCGGCCAATCGAGGCACGGTAGGCGCGCGGCGAGGTGCCGATGGTCTTGCTGAACTGGCGCGAGAAGTACAGCGGGTCTTCGTAGCCCAGCGCCGCCGCCACCGCCTGCACGCTCATATCAGTGCCGTCCAGCAGGCGGCAGGCATACTCCATTTTCATGTTTAGGAAGTGTTTGATCGGCGAATAGCCCGTCAGCGTCTTGTAGCGCTTCGAAAAGTGGTACTTGGACAGGCTGGCCCGGGCCGCCAGGTCATCGAGACTGAGGCTGCGGTCAATATGCTCGCGCATGTAGGCCTGCACCTGGCCCAGATCGAAGCCGGTATCACCCCGGCCGCGCTCCAGTCCTGCGTCCACGGCCAACTGGGTCAGCAAGTGTCGCAAATGGTTGGCTGCATTGATGAAGGCCTGGGTAGAGTAGCCGGTATGACGCACTTCCAGCAGGCTGGTAAAACTGCCGGCGAGGGCTGGTGACAGTCCGGCATCGACCACCGGGCGACCCTCCCTAAAGCCCAGGTTCTGCAGAAAGATGCCGCTGGCCGAGCCCTGGAAATGCACCCAGTAAACCGTCCAGGGCTGCAGCCGGTGGGCCCGGTATTCGTGGGGCAGGCCCTGGGGCAGCAAGATAAGCTGGCCTGGGCCAATCCGCCCGGACCAGTCACCGGCGGCCAGCGAGCCCCGGCCCGAGGCGCAATAAATCAGCAGGTTGTCATCGTGGCGCCCGCGCCGCATGCGGTGCCCCGCCGCCAGGGGGTAGTAGCCCATTGCCGTGGGGTAACAGTCCTTCGCCAGCGGGTGGCGCGCCAGGAAGCCAATCATGAAAGCCGGGGTGATAAAGCGGATGCCGGTGTCCGGCAGGGGCCAGGTCGATGGAGCGCTCATACCACAATATAGTCCATGTTCTAGCCAATTTCCTCAATGTGCGGCTTGCCCCGGCTCTGCTAGGCTTGCCGGTCATTATTTTTGATAACTGTCCCTGGCCACTTGCCAGGCGCCCGCGAGCCAGGAGAAACCCATGTCAGAAGCCAAGCAGCTTGCCGATATTCACGAACCCGAAGAGCTGGCGCGCCAGCACATCGAGGAAATGATCGAGCGCTCCCGCGCCGCCCAGGCCCAGATCGCCGACTACACCCAGGCCCAGGTCGACAACCTGATCCGCGCCATGGTGTACGCCGTGGCCAAGGAGGACCGCGCCGAGGAAATCGCCCAGTTCACCGTCGACGAGACCCAGCTCGGCAACTACACCGGCAAGTACCTGAAGATTCATCGCAAGACCCGCGCCACCCTGATGGACATCATCAACGACAAGTCCGTCGGTGTGATTGAGGAGCTGCCCGAGCGCAATATCTACAAGATTGCCAAGCCTGTGGGCGTGATTGGTGCCCTGTCACCTTCCACCAACCCGGAGGCCACGCCGGTTATTAAGGCTATCTCCGCCATCAAGGGCCGCAACTCCATCATCGTCGCGCCACACCCGCGGGCCAAGCTGACCAACAAGAAGATCTGCGACTACATGCGCGACGCGCTGGAGCGCATGGGCGCGCCGGCTGACCTGGTCATGGCCATCGAAACCCCGTCCCTGGAGCTGACCCACGAGCTGATGCGCCAGTGTGACCGCATCCTCGCCACCGGTGGCGGCGCCATGGTCAATGCGGCCTACTCCTCCGGCACCCCGGCGCTGGGCGTCGGCGTCGGTAACGCGGTGATTACCGTGGACGACACCGCTGACCTCGACGAGGCCGCCGAGAAAATCCGCGTGTCCAAGACCCTGGACCTGGCAGCCTCCTGCTCCTCCGATAACTCGGTGCTGCTGTTTGCCTCCATCTATGACGAGATGCTCGCCAAACTGCAGCGCGAGGGCGGCTATGTGCTGGACGAAATCGAGAAGGAAAAGCTCAAGAACACGATCTGGAAGGACGGCTACCTCAATGTCGATATCGTCGCCCAGCCGGCCCACAAGATTGCCGGCATGGCGGGCATCGAGCTGCCCGAAGGCAAACAGTTCCTGATCGTGCCGGAAACCGGCACCGGCAAGGAGCACCCCTTCTCCGGTGAGAAGCTGTCGGTGACCATGGCGTTGTACAAGGTCGAGAACATCGATGAAGCCATTGCGCTGACCAACGATATTCAGTCCTACCAGGGCCAGGGGCATTCCTGTGGGATTTACAGCTACAACGACGAGAACATCCTCAGCTTCGCCAACGGCACCCATACGTCCCGGGTGATGGTCAACCAGCCTCAGGCCGCCTCCAACAGCGGCAACCTTTGGAACGGCATGCGCCAGACCTTCTCTCTGGGCTGCGGTTCCTGGGGTGGCAACAGCACCAACAACAACATCACCTGGCGCGACCTGATCAACGAAACCTGGGTCTCCAAGCCGTTGGCGGTGACCAAGGCGATCCCGGAAGACGCCGAGCTGTTCGGCGCCGAAGTTATCAGCAAGTTCGAAGCGTAAGCTCCATGGACTTTGCACTCTCTGACGACCAGCAGGCATTCGTCGAGAGCGCCCGTGCCTTCTCTCAAGGGGTGCTGGCGCCGAAAGCCGCGGAGTGGGATGCCAGCTCTCACTTTCCGGTAGCAGAGCTGGCCCAGGCAGGTGAGCTTGGCTTCATGGGTATGTACACCCCCGAGTCTGCCGGCGGGCTGGCGCTGTCCAGACTCGATGCCAGTCTTATTGTCGAGGAACTGGCAAAGGGCTGCACGACCACCGCCGCCTTCCTGACCATTCACAACATGGCCACCAGCATGATCGGCAAGTACTGCCGCCAGGAGGTCATCGACGCCTGGTGCCCGGAGCTGGTGATGGGTTCCAGGCTCGCGTCCTACTGCCTCACCGAACCCGGCGCCGGCTCCGATGCCGCCAGCCTGCGCACCAGCGCCACCAGCGACGGCGACGACTACCTGGTGAACGGCAGCAAGGTGTTTATCAGCGGCGCCGGTGAGACCGACGTGCTGGTGGTGATGCTGCGCACCGGCGACGCCGGCCCGAAAGGCGTTACCGCAGTGCTGATCCCCGCCGATGCCGAGGGTGTGTCCTACGGCAAGAAGGAAGAAAAAATGGGCTGGAACGCCCAGCCCACGCGCATGGTCAGCTTCGACAACGTGCGGGTACCCAAGGGCAACCGCTTGGGCGAAGAAGGCCAGGGCTTTGCGATTGCCATGGAAGGCCTGGACGGCGGCCGTATCAATATCGCCACCTGCAGTGTCGGCACCGCCCAACAGGCCCTGGAGGAAGCAGTGGCCTATGTGCAGGAGCGCAAGCAGTTCAATACCGCCATTGCCGATTTCCAGGCCACCCAGTTCAAGCTTGCCGATATGGCCACCGAGCTGGTGGCGGCTCGCCAGATGATCCGGCTGGCGGCCTGGAAGCTCGATAACAAGGACTCCCAGGCCACCACTTACTGTGCAATGGCCAAGCGCTTCGCCACCGATGTGGGCTTCGAAGTCTGCAATGATGCCCTGCAACTCTACGGTGGCTACGGCTACATCAAGGAATACCCGATGGAGCGGCACGTGCGCGACACCCGGGTGCACCAGATCCTGGAAGGCACCAATGAAATCATGCGGGTCATAATTTCCCGCCGTTTGTTAATGGAAGGAGCCCTGGAGGTGATTCAATGAGTTTGAGCACATCGGACAAGCTGAAAGTCGAAGTTATCGGCCACACTGCGCTGATCACTATCGACAACCCCGCGGCCAATACCTGGGACACGGAGAGCCTGCCGGCCCTGAAGGCGCTGATCGAGACGCTCAATGCCGATCGTGATATCTGGGCCCTGGTACTTACCGGCGCGGGCGAGAAGTTCTTCTCCGCCGGGGCCGACCTCAAGCTGTTTGCCGACGGCAGCCCGGACACGGCCCGC
The DNA here is from genome assembly GCA_028282105.1 of Halieaceae bacterium. Classification (GTDB taxonomy): domain Bacteria; phylum Pseudomonadota; class Gammaproteobacteria; order Pseudomonadales; family Halieaceae; genus JANQIO01. The sequence continues at coordinate 25,742 of JANQIO010000018.1, forward strand.
GACATGGCCCAGTACTTCGGCGAAGGCTTCGAGTGCCTGGCGGACTTCCGCGGTGTCAGCATCGCCGCCATCAACGGCTTTGCCATGGGCGGTGGCCTGGAAGTGGCGCTGGCCTGCGATATCCGCATCGCCGAGGAGCAGGCGCAGATGGGCCTGCCCGAAGCCAAGGTTGGCCTGTTGCCCTGTGCCGGTGGCACCCAGCGTTTGGCCTGGCTGTGTGGCGAGGGCTGGGCCAAGAAAATGATTCTCTGCGGCGAGCGCGTCAACGCTGCCACCGCCGAGAAGATCGGCCTGGTGGAAGAGGTGGTGCCCACCGGTGGCGCCAAGGAGCGCGCGCTGGCGCTGGCGGAGCAGGTCGGTGAACAGAGCCCGATCTCCGTCACCTCCTGCAAGGAGCTGATCGGCCAGGCCCGTGAAAAGGCCATGGAAGGGGCGTTGCCTTACGAGCGCCAGAAATTTGTCGACCTGTTCGGCACCGAGGACCAGAAGGAAGGCGTGAATGCCTTCCTGGAGAAGCGCAAGCCGGTCTGGAAGAACGCCTGATGAGCGTGCCGGTCCTGTTCGAGGAGCTGGCTGCCGCCGGCGGCAAGCTCGGGCGTATTACTCTCAATGTCGAGGCCACTCTCAATTCCCTGACCCTGGAGATGGTCGACCTGCTGCAGGCCCAGCTGGATGCCTGGCGCGACGACGACAGCATTGCCGCGGTGTTTATCGACGCGGTGGGGGAGAAGGCCTTCTGTGCCGGCGGCGATGTGCAGGCGCTGCACGCCTCCGCGGTGGAAACCCCCGGCGGCCCCTGCGAATATGCCGAAGCCTTCTTCGCCCGCGAATACCGCATGAATTACAGCCTGCACACCTGGCCCAAGCCACTGGTGTGCTGGGGCCACGGCATTGTCATGGGCGGCGGGCTCGGCGTGATGGCGGGTTGCTCCCACCGCATCGTCACCGAGCGCACCCGTATCGCCATGCCGGAAGTGACCATCGCCCTGTTCCCGGATGTGGGCGGTAGCTGGTTCCTGAATCACATGCCCGGCAAGTCCGGTGAGTTCCTGGCGCTGACCGGCGCCAGCATCAACGCGGCGGATGCCATCTTTACCGGCATTGCCGACCGCTTCATCGCCAGCGAGCACAAGGAGGCGGTGCTGGCGGCGCTGCTGGACCAGGACTTCACCAGCGGCGATGCCCACGCCCTGATACGCCACGCCCTGCGGCCGTTTTCGGACAAGAGCATCGGCAGTCTGCCCGCGGGCCAGGTCGAGCCGCACCTGGCGGCCATCGCCCGCCTTTGCGACGGCGATTCCATTCACCACATCATCGACAATATCACCGGACTCGATACGGACGACCCCTGGTTGGTGAAAGCCCGTGACAGCCTGGCACACGGCAGCAAGCTGGCGGCACGCTGGATTCATCGACAGCTTTACGAGACCCGCCACGCCGGCCTGAAGGAAATCTTCCAGGCGGAAATCCAACTGGTCACCAACATTGTGCGCCACCCGGAATTCACCGAGGGGGTACGCGCGCTGTTGATCGACAAGGACCGCAATCCGCAGTGGGCCTACCCCACGTCCCGTGAGGTGCCTGAAGACGTATTGGACGGCTTCTTCACCGCACCGTGGCCCACCAACCCCCTGGCAGACCTGTAGCTCCGTGTTGGGCCGGCTATTAAGGGGCTTTTAAGGGGTCAGAGCCCTTTTCTTTTAGAAAAGGGCTCTGACCCCTTAAAAGCTGGCTCCATTCGGAGATAAAGGGTTCTGACCCCTTAAACGGCCCAACTAAGATAAGAACGAGGATTTGGACATGGCAACAGTGGCATTTATCGGGCTTGGCAATATGGGCGGCCCGATGGCAAAAAACCTGCTGGCGGCCGGGCACAGCGTCACCGTATTCGACCTGGTACCGGAAGCCTGCGCCGACCTGCAAGCGGCGGGCGCTGCGGTCGCCGAATCTGCAGCCGCGGCGGTGGCGGGCGTGGATTACGTCATTACCATGCTGCCCGCGGGCAGGCACGTGCGCAGCACCTATCTGGGGGATGATGGCAATGGCTTGCTCTCGCTACTAGGTGCCAGTACTACCGTGCTCGACTGCAGCACCATCGACGCGGAGACGGCCCGCGACGTGGGCCTGGCGGCGAAGGACATGGGCATTGGCTTCATGGACTCACCGGTCTCCGGCGGCGTGGCCGCTGCGGCTGCGGGTACGCTGGCCTTTATGTGCGGCGGCGAGGCGGACACCTTTGAAAAAGCCAGGCTGGTCCTGGCCGACATGGGCAAGAATATCTTCCACGCCGGGCCTGCCGGTGCGGGTCAGGTGGCCAAGGGCTGCAACAATATGCTGCTGGCGATTCACATGATCGGCACCAGTGAGGCGCTGGAGATGGGCGCCCGCCACGGGCTGGACCCGAAGGTGCTGTCCGAGATCATGCTCGCCAGCTCCGGCCGCAACTGGTCGCTGGAAGTCTATAACCCCTACCCGGGGGTGATGGACGCCGCACCGGCCAGCAACGAGTACCGGCCGGGCTTTATGGTCGACCTCATGGTCAAGGACCTGGGGCTGGCGATGGCCATCGCCGAAGGCGCCAGCTTCGACAATCCCATGGGTCAGTTGGCCCGGGATCTCTTTGAAGAGCATCAGAAAGACGGCAACGGCCCGCGGGACTTCTCCAGTATCCTGGAAAAGCTCCAGTCAGAATGACACAAGCCGCGCGGCGGCAGCACGATGCCCTGCTGGCAACTGCCCGAGTAGCGGATGTGCAGGGTCTGCAGTGGCAACAATGGAGCGGGCCGGAGGCCGGTCCCCGCCTGTTGCTACTGCACGGCGGCTTTGGTAGCTGGAACCACTGGTTCGCCAATATTGAGGCACTGCGAGCGCAACGCGAGCTGTGGAGCGTGGATCTGCCCGGGCTCGGCCATTCAGCTGACATCGAGGCGTCGGCTGGCCCCGCCGATTTTGCACATCGCCTGTTTGGCAGCTTTCGGGAACTCTCTCTGGACAATCGCCGCGTGCACATCGCCGGCTTCAGCTTTGGCGCCATGGTGGGTGTTCGCCTGGCGCAACTGCTGGGCGCACGTTGCCAACGCTTGATTGCCATCGGCGCCGCCGGTTGGGGCGATCTACACGTACAGGTGCCGCTGACCGCACCGCCGCGCCCGGGGACCGACTGGGACACTGCCGCGCCGGTGCACAGGGCGAACCTGCGTGCGCTGATGTTCAGCCCCGAGGCGGTCATCGACGATCTGGCAATCTACCTGCACGGTGAAAACCTGGGCCGCGCCCGTTTCAACAGCCGGGCCCTGTCCCGCACCAACGAATTCATGCAGGCGTTACCCAACCTCGAGGCCGAATGCCTCTGCGTCTGGGGCAGCGCCGATGCTACTGCCGGCGGTGAAGAAGCGCTGTCAGCGCGCCGGGTCATCATCGAATCCGCCGGGGCCCGTTTCCAGCTATTGCCCGGTGTCGGTCACTGGGCCATGTACGAGGCCCCCGAGGCCATCAACACCCTGCTGCTGGACTGGTCGGGTTCCGGCAGGCGCCCCGGCCCCAGCAACAGGATGGCCAGCAGGATCAGGCCGGCGAACACCAGCACCGTACCAACATAGTTGCCCAAGGCATCGTGCATGCGGCCGACGAAGA
>JANQIO010000058.1 GCA_028282105.1 Halieaceae bacterium
CGTAGAAGCCCTTCTCCCACATGCGCATGGCGACTTCGAAGGGGCGACGCAGGGGCTCACCCGGATAGGGTTCGAGCTGGAGGGCGCCGGCGAAGCCGTAGTTGCGGATGTCGGTGACGTGCGGCAGGCCGCGCAGGGTGTGGAGCTGCTGCTCGAAGTACGGGGCCTCTTCGGCCACGCGCTCCACCAGCTTGTCCTTTTCGAGAATATCCAGCGCCGCCAGGCCGGCGGCACAGGCCACCGGGTGGGCGGAATAGGTGTAGCCGTGGGGGAACTCCAGGGCGTACTCCGGGCCACCGCCTTCCATGAAGGTCTGGTAAATCTCGCTTTTGGCGATCACCGCGCCCAGTGGCACGGCGCCGTTGGTGACCTGCTTGGCGATATTCATGATGTCCGGCGTGACGCCAAATGCGTCGGCGCCGGTAATGGCGCCGCAGCGACCGAAGGCGGTAATGACCTCGTCGAAGATCAGCAGAATGTCATTGGCGTCACAGATTTCCCGCAGCCGCTGCAGGTACCCTACCGGCGGCGGGATCACGCCCGCGGAGCCGGCCATGGGCTCAACGATAACGGCAGCCACATTGGAGGCGTCGTGCAGCGCCAGCATTTCCACCAGTTCATCGGCCAGGTGCGCGCCGGTCTCCGGCTGGCCTTGGCTGAAGGCGTTTTCCTTGAGAATGGTGTGGGCCATGTGGTCGGCGTCCACGGCGGTGCCGAACATCTTGCGATTGGCGCCGATACCGCCCACCGAGATGCCGCCGAAGTTCACGCCGTGATAGCCCTTCACCCGGCCAATCAGCTTGGTTTTCTCAGGGCGGCCTTTCATGCGCCAGTAGGCGCGAGCCATCTTCAGGGACGTGTCGGCGGACTCGGAGCCAGAGCCGGTAAAGAACACGTAGTCGAGCCCGTCCGGGGTGATTTCCACCAGCTTGTTGGCAAGCTGGAAAGACAGCGGGTGGCCGAACTGGAAGCCGGGGGAGTAGTCCAGGGTCTGCAGCTGGTGATAGACCGCTTCGGCAATCTCGGCGCGGTTGTGGCCGGCGCCGCAGCACCACAGGCCCGACAGGCCATCAAAGATGCGGCGACCCTTGCTGTCATGATAGTAGGCACCCTCTGCGCCAACGATGATGCGCGGGTCCTTTTTGAACTGGCGATTGCCCGTGTAGGGCATCCAGTGGGCTTCCAGGTCCTGGCGCGTCAATGCGCCGTTTTCAAGCATCTTCCCCATCGCTATTTCTCCAGCTAAAAGCCTTAGCTTTCAGTAACTTACACAATAAACCCGGAGTCTACTGCTAAAGTGATACCTGAGGTATACCTAGCCACAGGTAGCTGAGTTCAGGTAGCGGACAGCTCCTGCTCCAGCTCTTTTGCCACGGTGCCCGGCGCCGTAGTGTTTTTTGCCAGCAGCTTGTAGGCCACCGGTACGGCGAACAGGGTAATGACGCTGGCCACTGCCACGCCGCACATCACCACAATGCCGATCACCATGCGCGACTCATAGCCGGGACCTGTGGACAGCACCAGCGGGATGGCGCCAAACACCGTGGTGAAGCCGGTCATCATGATGGGCCGCAGGCGGAAGGCCGCGCCGTTGAGAATGGCATCATCAAATTCACTCCCGGCGTCTCGCAACTGGTTGATGAACTCGACGATCAGGATGCCGTTCTTGGTCGCCAGCCCCACCAGCATAATCAGGCCTACCTGGCTGAAGATGTTCAGGGTCTGCCCGAAGACCAGCAGCCCACCCAGGCCACCTACCAGCGCCAGCGGCACCGTCAGCAGAATGATGAAGGGGTGCACATAGGATTCGAACTGGGCCGCCATCACCAGGAACACCACCAGCAGCGCCAGGCCGAAGATAAAGGCCACCGAGCGGCCGGCCTCTTTGTACTCCAGCGACTCGCCCTTGTAGTCCACGCTGGCCTCGTTGGGCAGGTTGTCGCTTACCCAGTTTTCCAGCCACTCCAGCGCCTCTCCCAGGGATACCCCGTCGGCCAGGTTGGACGTGAGCGTGATGCCGCGCACCCGGTTGTAGCGATTGAGCTGGCCGGCGTCGGCCTGGTCCTTGAGCGTCACCAGGTTGCTGAGCGGAATCAGCTGGCCCGTCACACCGGAGCGCACATAGATGTTGTTGAGGTCGGTGAGTGACCCCTGGTCGGCGCGGTCGCCCTCGAGGATCACGTCGTACTCCTTGCCCGCCAGCACGAAGGTCGTCACCTTGCGGTTGCCCATCAGGGTTTCCAGGGTGCGACTGACATCAAACAGGTTGACGCCGAGGTCACCGGCCCGGTCGCGGTCGATACGCACTCGCAGCTGGGGCTTGGTGGGCTTGAAGTCGGTGTCCGCGCCAACAAACATCGGCTCGCGGGACACGTCCAGCATAAGCTGGGACTGCCAATCATCGAGGTCTTCATAGGTGTTGCCACCGATAAAGAACTGCACCGGCGGGTTGGAATCGCCGCCCAGGGCTCGCTGGGAGCGGATGAAGATTCTCGCCCCCGGGATATCGGAGATGCGCTGGCGCGCATCGGCCAGGATTTCGAAGGTGTTGCGGCGACCACTGTCCCAGGGCTCCAACACCAGGATGGAGAAGGCGCCGTTGAAGGCCTGCCCTGCTCCCCATGAAGGCGCGCGAATCAGCAGGCGCTTGATATCGCCGCTGTCGACCAGCGGCATCAGCCGCTCTTCCACCTTGTAGAGCTGCCGCACGGTGTAGTCGAAAGACGACCCCTCCGGCGCCTGCACCACCATAAACAGGATGCCGCGGTCCTCCCGCGGCGCGTACTCCTGCGGCACCTGCTGGAACAGCCAGCCACTGAGCCCGATACTGGAGACCAGCAACACGACCGTCAGCGCCGGTGCTTTCAATACCTTCTGCAGCATGGCCCGGTAGCGGGCCTCAAGGACCGACGTGAGGCCCTCCACGAAGTCCGCCAGCCGGTTGTGTGTGCTCTCATTGGTCAGTAGCCGCGAGCAGATTACCGGCGCCAGGGTGAGGGCGACAACGGTGGAGAACACCACCGCCACCGCCATGGCCACCGCGAACTCGCTGAACAGCTTGCCGAGATTGCCTTCCAGGAAGGTGATGGGTATGAACACGGCGATCAGCACAGCGGTGGTCGCCACCACAGCAAACGCCACCTGGCGACTGCCCTTGTACGCCGCTACCAGCGGGGACTCCCCCTTCGCCAGGCGCCGATGGATGTTCTCCAGCACCACGATACAGTCGTCTACCACCAGACCGATGGACAGCACCAGGGCCAGCAAGGTCAGCAGGTTGATGCTGTAGTCGAAGGCCCACAGCAGCGTAAAGGTGGATATCAGGGATATGGGCACAGTGGCCGCCGGCACCAGCACGCTGCGTGGGTCGCCGAGGAACAGGAAGATCACCACCACGACCAGAGCAGCGGCAATAATCAGGGTACGGTAGACCTCCTTGACCGAGGCGCGGACGAACAGCGACTTGTCATAGCTTTTCACAATACGCATGCCCTCGGGCAGCGTGGCGTTGATGCGGTCGACCTCGTCGCTGACGGCGTTGGCCACCGTCAGGGCATTGGAGGTGCTCTGCTTGACGATACCCATGCCAACCATGGACTCGCCGTTACCGCGGAACAGGCTGCGGCGCTCGGCGCTGCCCAGCTCAACCCGCGCCACATCACCCAGCCTCACCAGGTAGCCATCCTCGCCGCGGCGCACCACCAGCTGCCGGAAATCGTCGGCGGACTGGTAGGCGCGCTCGACGCGAATCACAAAGTCCCGCTCCACCGACTGCAGGGTGCCCGCCGGCAGCTCAATATTCTCACGGCGCACGGCGTCTTCCACATCGGATACGGTGAGGCCGCGGGCCACCAGCGCGTTGCGATCCAGCCAGATGCGCATGGAGTAAATCTGCTCGCCGGTAATACGAACCCGCGACACCCCGTCCAGGGCCGAGAAACGATCTTCCAGGTAGCGGCGTACGTAGTCGGTGAGTTCCAGCGCCGTCATGCTCGGCTCGACCAGGTGAATCCAGTAGATCACCGTGTCATCGTCGCCGGCCTTCTCCACTTCCGGCGGCTCGGCTTCCTCCGGCAGGTCATCGAGAATCCGCGAAACCCGGTCGCGAATGTCGTTGGCGGCGTTGTCGATATCCCGGCCCAGCCGGAACTCGATGCGCAGCACTGAACGACCGTCCTGGGAGGTGGAGGTCACGCTCTTGATACCCTCCACCCCGGCGATGCGATCCTCGATCACCTCGGTGATCTTGTTCTCCACCACTGCCGCTGAGGCGCCGGGATAGCTGGTGCCCACGCTGATAACTGCGGGCTCGATGTCGGGGTACTCACGCAGGGGCAGGCGATCAAAGGAAATCACGCCAAAGGCTACCAGCAGCGCACAGAACACTGTTGCCAGCACCGGGCGTTTTACCGAGGTGTCGGAGATCCACATAGTGCTCAGCTCTCCAGGACGTTGATTGCGCTTTCGTTACCGCGCAGGCGGGCCACACCGTCACGCACCACCTGGTCGCCTACCTGGAGGCCGCCGGTCACTTCCACCCAGCCAGGGCGGCGATCGCCGATTTCGACAAAGACACGCTTCGCCGTGTCACCGTCGATCTGCCACACGTAGTGATCCGTGGAGCGCGACACCAGGCTCTCCTCCGGCACCAAGAGCGCGCTGCGCTGATCACCCAACACGGTGACCTGCATGAGCATGCCCGGCTTTAACAGGCCATTGGCATTCTCAAACACCGCCCGCGCGGTAATAGAGCGGTTAACCGGGTCAACCCGGCTATCTACCGCGGCCACTTCGCCGCTGAAGGCTTCGATGTAGGCGGCCGTGGAGGCCTCGATCTTCTGGCCCGGCTGCAGGAAGCGCAAAAAGCGCGCCGGCACCGTAAAGTCCAGGCGCATGCGGGAGACGTCATCAAGGGTAGTAATCACCTGCCCCGGTTCCACCAGGGCGCCGGGGCTGACCTGGCGCAGGCCCAGTACACCGCCAAAGGGAGCATTGATGGTGCGATCATCGATCTGCGCCCGCTCCTGCTCGATGCGACTGCGGGCGATCGCCGCCTGGGTGCGGCGCTGGTCCAGTTCGGTTTGCGCCACCTGGTTGCGCCGGGCCAGGTTTTCCAGGCGCGCCACTTCGCGTTCCTGTTCAGAGAGGAACTCCTGCTGTTCACGCAGCGAGGCCTGCTCCTCTTCCTGCTGCAGGGTCACCAGCAGTTCACCTTGTTTGACGCTCTGCCCGTCTTCGAAGTGCAGCCGCGCCACATTCTCGGACACGCTGGCAGTGATAGTCACCGACTCCCAGGCCCGCAGGGTACCGAGGGCTTCAACCCGGCTCTGGAAGGGCTGAGACTCCAGCATCCAGGCAGTCACCGGCACCGGCCCCATGGCCGGGCGACCGCCGTTGCTGCCCCCCTCGGACCCGTAGTAATACCAACCGCCTACTCCGACGGCCAGGGCAACCAGGACAAACAGAACGACGCGCATCAATCCTCCACTTCCAACAACTCGATATTCCTGAATTTCACCACGCCGTTCTCGGCGTGCTGCAGCGCAATGAAGCCTCCCGGCAGCGCGGCATCCTCTAACCTCGCTGTGACCTCGCCGTTGATGGCAAGTTCAAGCGAGCGGCCGCGCACGGTCACCTGCATCCGGTTCCAGCGCCCCACGGTGTCTACCTGCGCCAGCGGCGGCATCGCCCGGAAAACGATGGCCCCGGTACGCGCTTCCTGGCGGGGATGCCGGTCCCAGATATTGAGCTCGTAGCACGAATCCGGGTGTATACGGCTGCGGTCCTGACAGCGGATGAACACGCCGGAGTTGGTCGTGGCATCCACCCAGAACTCCAGCGACAGCGTGAAATCCGTAAATTCGGCATCGCTTTGCAGGTAGCCCTCGCCGCTGCCAGCAGCAACGATGGCGCCCTGTTCGACTCGCCAGCTAAAGTCGTCGGTGGTACTCCATCCTGTTAGCGTCTCACCGTTAAACAGGCTGAGCGCCAGCAGCAGTGCGCTAATCACTGAGCCTCGCCGGCTTCCAGACGGATACGGTGATAGCTGTTGCCATCGCCCTGCTGCGCCTGCTGCAGGGCCTGCTGCGCGCCCGCCACGATATCATCCGGACCCCAGCGATCCCGGGCGGGCTCGGAGCATACGCCAATGCTGACTGTCACGCGAATATGGCGGGTCGCATCCACCGGGATATCCAGTGACTGCATCATGTCGAGAAACTTGTCGAACACGCGCTGCATACCAGTGCCGTTATCCGTCCTCACCACGCAGAGCTGCCTGGCTCCAAACCGCCCGAGATCATCCGAGCGGCGGCGCACGCAGTAGCGCAGGGCATCCGCCACCCCCAACAGGCAGTTGTCGGCGCCCTGCTGGCCGTATTCGCGCTCCAGCTCGGCGTAGCCATCGAGTTCCAGCACCGCGAAGCTGAAGTGGTCTTCCGCTCGCCTGGCCAGCGCAAACTCGCGGGCAATCGCTCGATCAATCTCACCGCGCAGCAATAGCCCGGTGAGTGAATCGTGAAGTTCCACTGCCGCAGCGGTAGGCGCCACCGTTGCCTGGCCCACCAGGTCGTAGAAGGAAATGATCCAATTCATGCCGATCAGCACCAACAGCATGACTACAGCGCGCATGGAGTAGCGAATATCGTCGGGGAAATCCGGGTTGGCAACCATGTCGCCAGCGAGGTGGCGCGACAAAATCAGCAGCAGTAGTAGCGCCACCAGCACCGTGGTGTTGCGGGCCGCGCGTTTGTCCATTACCAGGCCCGCCAGCAGGGGCAGCACGGGGGCGGCAAAAATCACAGACCCGGTGAAACCGTCCGACAACCAGGACAGCGCCGCGTAGACGCCCACCGCGATGACCATGACCGCCAGGCCACCTATTTCCGGCGGCGTACCCGCCTTCACGCGGGCATAGGTAATAAACAGCAGCAACGCACAGATGGTGGCGAGACCCGCCGCCAGCCAGGCGATCTCCCCCGCCACCAGTGAGCGCAGCACGGTGCCCAGCAATACCATGCAGCCGAGGATCAGGGCGGTGTTCTTGACGACATTGGCCTTGGAGAAAGGCGTTTCAGGGTCCATAACATGCGATGCCTGCGCTTTGCCCCATTCTAGGGCAGCCTGCGGCGATTCCATAGCCTTAGCCACACTCTTCACCGCCAGTCATTGACAGTCATCGGGTCATGGCAGACAATTAGTTTCATATGTAACTATATTGTGATAATCGAGAGGCACGATGGACTACCTCCACGGCTTTGGCAATGAACACGAAACCGAGGCACTTGCCGGCGCGTTGCCGGTGGGCCGCTTCAGTCCGCAGCGAGTGGCGTTCGGCCTGTACGCCGAGCAGTTCAGCTCGACCGCGTTTACCGCCCCGCGCGCGCACAATCGCCGCACCTGGTTCTACCGCATTCGGCCCTCAGTACTACACGGGGAATTTTCGCCCTACAACGGCAAGCTGCTGGAAACCGCTGGCGGTGATGCCGGGACGGTGTGCCCGAACGTGCTGCGCTGGGACCCCCTGCCGCTGCCCGAGGAAGCCACCGATTTTATCGATGGCCTGGTGACGATTGCCGTGAACGGCGATGCCATGGCCCAGGCCGGCATGGGCATCCACCTCTATGCTATTAACCAGTCCATGCAGCAGCGCTTCTTCTACTGCGCTGACGGCGAGCTACTGTTCATTCCCCAGGCTGGTAGCCTGCGGCTGCGCACCGAGTGCGGTCGCCTGGAACTGTCGCCCGGCGAGATCGCCGTGTTGCCTCGCGGCATGAAGTTTGCGGTAGACCTGCTGGATGACAGCGCCCGCGGCTACCTCTGCGAGAATTACGGTGCGCCCTTCAGCCTGCCGGAGCGCGGCCCGGTGGGCGCCAACGGTTACGCCAATGACCGCGACTTTTGCTACCCGGTAGCCGCCTATGAGGAAGATGAAGGCGAGTTCGAGCTGCTGTGCAAGTTCGCCGGCCATCTCTACACCGCGCCGATCGGCCACTCGCCCCTGGACGTGGTAGCCTGGACCGGCAACTCCGCGCCCTACAAATACGACCTGGCGCGCTTCAACGTGATGGGCTCGGTGTCCTACGACCACCCGGACCCCAGCATCTATACGGTGCTGACCTCACCTTCGGACACGGCCGGGGTCGCCAACATCGACTTCGTGATTTTCCCGCCGCGCTGGATGGTGGCGGAAGACACCTTCCGGCCACCCTGGTACCACCGCAACATCATGTCCGAGTTTATGGGCCTGATTGAAGGCACCTATGACGCCAAGGAAGAAGGCTTCGTACCCGGCGGCGCCAGCCTGCACAACTGCATGGCCAGCCACGGCCCGGAGGCCGCGGTTTTCGAAAAGGCCAGCACTGCCGAACTGGCGCCGGACCGCTATGCCGACACCATGGCATTTATGCTGGAATCCCGATATCTCATTCAACCCACCTACTGGGCCATGAACACGACGCTGCGCCAGCGCGACTATACTCGCTGCTGGGAAGGCCTCGAAAAGCACTTCAGCCCGGCAGGATAAGCTCAGCACAGGAAAAACCATGAAGTTAGCCAGCCTCAAGTCCGGCCGCGACGGCCAGTTGATCATCGTCAGCCGCGACCTGTCTCGCGCCGTTGGCGCCTACGACATTGCACCCACCCTGCAGGTGGCCCTGGAGAACTGGGAACAGGTGGAAGCCTCGCTGCGGGAACGCGCCGCTGCCCTGGAAGCGGGCAAAGCGGAGGGCGAATTCCCCTTCGACCCCACTGCCGTGGCCGCCCCTCTGCCGCGCAGTTACCACTGGGCCGACGGCAGTGCCTATGTCACCCACGTGGAGCTGGTGCGCAAGGCCCGCGGTGCCGAGTTGCCCGAATCCTTCTGGACCGATCCGCTGATTTACATGGGCGCCTCGGACGCCTTTATCGGCCCGACTGACGACATCGAGGTGGAGAACGAGGACTGGGGCATCGACTTCGAGGCTGAGGTAGTGGTGTATACCGACGATGTTCCCGCTGGTGTTACACCGGCGCAGGCCAGGGAACACATCAAGCTGATCGCCCTGTGCAACGATGTATCCCTGCGCAACCTGATCCCCGCCGAACTCGCCAAGCAGTTCGGCTTCTACCAGTCCAAGCCGCAAACCGCGTTCACCCCGGTGGCGGTGACGCCGGACGAGCTGGGCGACGCCTGGGACGGCGCCAAGCTGCACCTGCCCATGCTCTCCGCCCTCAACGGCCAGTTGGTCGGCGCTCCCAATGCCGGCGTGGACATGACCTTCGACTTCGGCCAGCTGATTGCCCACGCCGCGAAGAGCCGGGCGCTGATGGCGGGCACCGTGATCGGCTCCGGCACGGTCGCCAACCGTGGCAGCGCCGACGGCTCCAGCTGTCTGGCGGAAGTACGCTGCCTGGAGACGATAGCAAACGGCAAACCCAGCACGCCTTTCATGTCATTCGGCGACCGCATCGAAATCGACATGCAGGATGCCGGCGGCGCCAGCGTGTTCGGAAAAATCGACCAGGTGGTTGTGCAGTACCACCCGCCCAAGGCAGACTGAACGCCCCACGACACGGCGGCGTTCCATGAAACTCTACAGCTACTGGCGCTCTTCCGCGGCCTACCGGCTGCGTATTGCGCTCAACCTCAAGGGGCTGGAAGCGGACTACTGTGCCGTCAACCTGCTGGAGAGCGATCACAAGTCCGAAGACTACCTGGCCCGCAACCCAGCGGGTCTGGTGCCGGCTCTGGAGCTGGACGATGGCCAGTGCCTGAATCAGTCCCTGGCCATCATCCAATGGCTGGACGCCGAACACCCGCACCCGCCGCTGTTGCCGGCGAACAATCTGGCGCGCGCGCGGGTGCTGTCGATGGCCTACACCGTGGCCTGTGAGATTCATCCACTCAACAACATGAGTATCCTCAATTACCTGAAAGTGGAGTACGACGCCGACCAGGCCCGCCTTAACCACTGGATGCACACCTGGCTGGACCGCGGTTTTACCACCCTGGAGACTGAGATCAGCGCCGCGCCCTATTGCTATGGCGACGCCGTGACGCTGGCAGACGTGCTGTTGGTGCCAATGGTCTACAACGCCCTGCGCTTTGACTATCCGCTGGCGGAAAAACAGCCGCGGGTGCTGTCGGTGTGGCAGGCCTGCAACGAGCTGGAGCCGTTCATTGCGGCCCAACCGGAGAAGCAACCCGATGCTGTTTGACCTGCTGCGCAAGGCCGTGCTGCTGGAGCGCAATGAAGTGCGCGCCACCCTGGTGTCCTTCGGCTTCGTGCTGATGCTGATGGCGGCGTACTACATCCTGCGCCCGGTGCGAGACGCCATGGCGTCTGACTGGACTGACGCTGAAGTGAGCTGGCTGTGGACCCTGAACTTTTTTATCTCGGCGGTCGCCGTATCACTCTATGGCGGCGCGGTCTCCTCGGTAAGGTTCCGCAAGCTGGTGACCTCGGTCTACGGGTTTTTCGCTTTGTCGTTCCTGCTGTTCTACGTGGGCACCCAGGTCATCTCCGATCGGGTGCTGATCGACAAGTCCTTCTACGTCTGGGTCAGCGTGTTCAGCCTGTTTCACATCTCGGTGTTCTGGAGCTTCATGGCTGACCTGTTTACCAAGGCCCAGTCCCTGCGCCTGTTCGGCTTTATTGGAGCCGGCGCCAGCGTCGGCGCGCTGGTCGGCCCGTCCATCCCCACTTTTTTTGTCGGCGCCCTCGGCACGGATAACCTGCTGCTGGTCGCCTCGGTGATGCTGCTGCTGACCATGCCGGTCATTGGGGTACTGCAAAACCTCAAGGCCAGTGACCTGCAGAACCAGGCCCAACAGGTCGGCGCCGAGGACCTGGAGTATATCGGCGGGCACCCGCTGGCGGGCTTCAGTGAGTTCATCAAGAACCCCTACCTGCTATCCATCGGCGTGTTTATCCTGCTGTATACCTCCATCAGTTCCTTTGTCTACTTTGAGCTGAAGAACCTGCTGGTCGACTACAGCCGGGCGGAGCGCACCCGCATCTGGGGCGCCATGGACCTGGTAGTGAACACCCTCACCATCGTCACCGCCTTCTTTGTAACCGGTCGTATTGCCTCACGCTTCGGCGTCGGCGCCACCCTGGCCTGCGTACCGGTGGTGATCTGCGCCGGCATGCTGATGCTGGCCGCGGCGCCCATGGTGGCGGTCGTGGTCGCCCTCCAGGTGGTGCGCCGGGCGGGCAATTACGCCATCACCCGGCCCGGGCGGGAAATGCTGTTTACCGCGGTGGACCGGGAAACCCGCTTCAAGGCCAAACCGGTGATCGATATCGTGGTGTACCGCGGCGGCGACACCCTCAACGCCTGGGCCTTCACCGCGCTCACCCAGGGACTGGGCCTGGGCCTGGGCGCGGTGGCACTGGTGGGCGCTGTGATTGCCGCCATCTGGGGAGCGACCGGCCTGTACCTGGGCAAGGTATTCCGCGAGCAGTACGGCGGCGCGGAGCCGAGCCCGCTGCCTGAAGGCGGTGCAGAAGTAGCAGAGGTAAAACCCGAGAGCTGACTCAGTCGCTCCAGCCGCTGATGTGCTTGGCGGCCTGGTAGCCGAAGGTCATTGCCGGCCCCAGGGTAGCACCCGGGCCCGGGTAGGTCGGCAGCACCGGCGCGCTGCAATTGCCAATGGCATAGAGCCCGGGAATAACGCCGCCGCCCTCACGGGTGACCTCGGCGTTCTCCGTCACCACCATGCCCCCCTGGGTTCCAAAATCACCCGGGTCGACTTTCATGGCATAAAACGGCGCTTTCTGGATGGGCCCCAGGCAGGGGTTGGGTGTCACCCGCGGGTCGCCGTAGTACTGATCGTAGAGCGCATCGCCCCGCGACAGATCGAGATCCTTGCCGCTGCGAGCGTAGGCATTCATCTTGCTGACTGTGTTCTCGAGTCCATCCGGGTCGACGTCAATCTTCTCCGCCAGCTCCCGCACCGTGTTGGCACGGGCGATGAAGCCGGCTTGCTCCCAGCTTGCGGGCAGCAGCCAGTCGGGACGGAACTTGCTGTTGTACAGCGGGCCAACAAAGTAGGTGGCGCGAAAATTGGCATCGAAAATCTGCCAGCTCGGCGCACAGGGGTAGTCCTCGCTGTGCTTTTCGAAAGTCTCGAGCTGGTAGGCCATATAGTTCTGGGATTCGTTGCTGAAACGCTCCCCCGCCGGGTTGACCACGATGGAACCGGGGTAGGATTTCTCCATGATGCTGAGTCGCGGAATCGGCTCGCCCGGCACCGCGATGGTGTTGCACCACCAGGCATTGTGCAGCATGTGCATCTTTGCGCCCAGGCGCAGGCCCTCGCTGATCGCATCGCCGGTGTTATCGTAGCTGCCGGCGCTCCACCAGTGGTTGGTGGGGCTGGGCAGGTAGCGCTCGCGCATTTCCTGATTGTGCTCGAATCCGCCTGCTGCCAGTACCACAGCCTTGCGCGCCTCAATGCGCAGCCGCTGGCCGCGCTGCTCAAGCACCACGCCCACCACCCGACCACTATCGTCGGTGATCAACTCACGCATCGGGCTGCGCAGCCAGACCGGAATGTCGCGTTCCAGCAGCGACAGGCGCAGCCTCGCCACGCCGGCGCAGCCGCAGGTCAGGCGCCGGGCATATTTATCGCCAAACAGCCGCCAGCGAATATCCAGCAGGTAGTCGAGCGCCAGCTTGCCGGCGGTTTTCCACCAACCCGGCAACTGCGCCATCAGCAGCGCCGCTTCGACCTGGGTAATACCGATCAAACCGCCCAGGTGCATCATCTGGTGGCTGCGGCGCAGGGTGAGCGCATGCTGGCCCAACTGGTCGGCATTGACGGGCTCGGGTTCCATGCTGCGGTGCCCGGGCATGGACCCGTCCTGGTCGGAGTAGTAATCCGGGTAGTGCTCCAAGGTCACGTAGCGCACCTGGCTGCGCTCGTGCAGGAAGTCGATCATCTTCGGGCCGTTGACGAGATAGGCGTCTACCAGGTGCTCTGGCACTTGCCCCGCCGGCGTGGTGTTGAGCAGGTAAGTCCTGGCCTTGTCGATGGAATCTTCGGCGCCGGCGGCTTTCGCATAGCGGTTGTTGGGAATCCAGACACCGCCACCGCTGATGGCGCTGGTGCCGCCATAGAGGCCGGATTTCTCAATCACCAGCACCTCGCCGACGCCCATGTCGTGGGCGCACAGCGCCGTCGTCAGGCCGCCGTTGCCTGAACCCACCACCAGTACATCGACGCTCTTGTCCCAGGCTTGCTCGTTCACATTGCCGCCGTTTTTATCGGTCCGCGGCTATAGTACTGTATTGATCTGCGCGGCCGGCGTCGAAACAATCCGGCCGGGCGGCGTTTATCGTAACAAGTTCAATAGTTTGGCCGTGGACTCACATAAGGAGAATCAGATGGCTTGGAACAGCAAGAAGACACTCGCAGCACTGGCGCTGGCAACCGGCATGGGCGCAGCACCCGTTGCCCTGTCTCACCTCAACCCGGAGGAGTTCCCGCAGTCCTACCGCCAATCACTGTTCGCCATTCTCGGCGCCAACATGGGCCCCATGGCCTCTATGGCGAAAGGCGAAATTCCCTGGGACGACGCCCGCTTTGCCGGCTTCGCCGCGGACCTGGCCACGGCCACCACGCTGGATTACATGCGCGGCTTCCCGAAAGGCAGCGAAGGCGGCACCACTCGCGCCAAGCCCGGCATCTGGGAGAACATGGATGACTTTGAGGCCAAGCTCAACGACCTGCGTGCAGCCGCAGCAGAGCTGGCCACCGCCGCGGAAGGCGGCGATAAGAAGGCCATCATGACGGCCTTCCAGGCCACCGGTGGCGCCTGCAAGTCCTGTCACGACGAGTACAAGTCAAAAGACTACCTCTAGGGATGGCTGCATAATTCGGCAGCCAGCTAGTACCAGGCAGTGACCTTTGGCGCTGGCGCGAAGTAGATCGCCAGCGCCAGGGCGCCGGCACACACCCCGAGTACCAGCAATGCACGCCACAGGGGTACCGGGGCTTCGACACCGGCCTGTCCGCCGTTGATCATCGCCTGTACCAGGCGCTGGCGCCGGCCGAATTGGTACCAGCCAACGGCGGCGACATGCAGGCCGACAAAACCCAGGATTACCCAGTAAAGCTGGTCGTGGATTTCACTCAGCAGGTCGGTGGTACTGCTGTCGAGTGCATGCCGCAGCGGCCCATCGAACAGTAAGCCATCGCTGTTGAACAGTCCCGTCAACGCCTGTACCAGTAGCAGGCTCAGCAGTACCAGCACTGACCAGCCCCCGGCCGGATTATGGCCCGGGGTGTCCGCGCCCGCGCCGCGCCAATAGCGCAGCACCGTGACCGGCGTGCGCATGAAGTCACCGAAGCGGGAGTGCACGCTGCCAACAAAGCCCCACAGTATCCGGAAAGCCACCAGCACCAGCACCGCATAGCCATTCCAGCGGTGCACTTCGATCCAGTCCTGGTTGTGACTGAGCCAGGCCAGGCCGACGCCCACCACCAGCAGCCAGTGGAACAGCCGTGTGGGCAAATCCCAGACGGGGTTGGACAGGTGTCGAGCAGTCATTCGCTACAGCAGGTAACGGCGCGGGCCGCCGCAGCGGCCCGCATCAGGGCTAGAAGGTGCGAAACAGCGAGACGCTGAAGATGTTGGCCTTGGTATCATTGAAGTCGATATCACTGTCGTCTTCCCCCCAGGCCACGGTGATACGCGGCATCCAGTTATCCCAACCAAAAGCGCCCGGAAACCAGATGGAACCGGAAACAAACAACGCGTCGGAGTCATTGACATCATTGAAGATGGGATTGACGGCATCGCCTTCCATCTGCTGATAGAAAACATTGCCGACGAAACTCACCTTGCTGGACCGGTAAAAGTACGTGGCGCCCAGTTCATAGCCATCCTGGGACATGGCGTCACCATCGAGGTCGCGATCGATGTAGGCAACTCGAGGGCGCAGAAAGTGCCCACTGCCGAGATCGAACAGGTAGCCCAGTTCCACGCGGTTGAGGTCGCCCTCGCGATCCAGCAGGGCGCGGTCGGCTGCGGAAAGGCCCAGCCCTTCACCCGAGCGCTCCTCGTCCAGCTCACGCTCAGCGGTGGAAACCTGCAGTTCAAACTGGCTGCCCAGAATCTTGTCCCAGGTGATCCGGCCGCCCAACCGCACACGCTCAGTCTCACGGCGGTCTACGCCAGTCTGGTAAGGGTCTTCATAAACCTCGGTGCGAATACCTGCAGTGGCAATCACGCCGAACTGGAAGCGTCCCAGGGTGTCGGTATCGTGGCGGATGGCCAGGCGCGTGGCCTGGTCGAACTGCACGAAGTCGGACAGGTCGTTACCCAGAAAGATACGCGTCTTGCGATCCTCGAAGGTGTAGCCCAGGCTCAGGGCGCCCATGGGAATGGTAATGTCTTCGTCGTCCGGTGCGCCGAGGGCATCGATGCGGCTGTCACTGAGATCGGCGTCTACACCGGTCAGGCGCGCCAGGAAATTGGACTCCACCGAGCCGGCACCGACGCCGAGGTTGACGAATCCGCCCCAGCCGGGCTCTGGCATGGGATCCAGTGCCATGGCCTGCTGGGCAAGCCCCAGTACCAGCGCCGCCGTCGACGCTTTCAATAACTGATTGTTCATCCTTCACCACCCGTATCTTGTTTTTCTGTATTGTTTTTGCCTGGTCGGAGCCCCTGCGGCAGGGCCCTTGCAAGGAAGTATACCGACGACGCCGGCATAGTGGCATGCCCCTGCAGGCTCCGGGGGCTTTATGATAGCAACATGACATTCGCCGGCGGTTAGGCGCCAGGCGCTTTCAACCGTTATCATCTGTTCAGTGTTTGTTCGAACTCTGCCGCCCTCTGCGTGTCAACCAAATACCGACCAGCGCGATTCTCCGGGTACGATGATCACAGTAATGCAGCCGACCGGATGACAGCGCAGCGCGAAACAGGTATCTCTGGCCCATGATCCGCCGCCTTGCCCAATTATGCCTCGCCAGCGCAGCCATGCTGGGGCTATCCGGCTGCCTGCATATCCAGCTGGGCGGCGCCGTGGCGGAATCGACGGTCATCATCACCCCGCTGCGGGACCCCTCGAACACCATTGAACAACTGCGAGTTCCCTCCGTGGCGGAGACCCGCGAGGCAGACGGGCCGGAAACCTGGGATGCGCGCAGCGACCTGGCGCGGTTCGTCTTCCTCGGCAACGTGTTTGTCGACAGGACCCTGTACGACGACGACAGCTTGTACCTGGTTACCGTCAGCAGCGGTGTCGACCTGGACGCCAATTCCGACAACGCCATAGACGAAACGCCCCCCGCCATAACGGGCACCTGGCATGCCATCCTGTCGGGCGAGCAACTGGGTGCGGGGCGTGTCAGCCCACTCACCGAGGCTATTTACCGTTATCTTGAATTCAATCTGGAGGTGCTGACGGATGCCGAGATTCGCGCGGAAATGGATATCCTGGCCAGCGCCATGCTCGGTGACGTCAACCGCTCCGGTGATGTCGACTACCAGGATGTGGTGGCCTGGCACCGCCATTTCAACGCCAACACCTACCTGCGCGAGCTGACGCCGGTGGATGAACTGGGCCAGGCGATTCGCGACAGTGCCTCCACGTCCACCCTGCGCGAGCTGAGCCTGGCGGTGATCGGCCGCGATATCGACAGTGCCGGGCCCTACACCGTCAGCGGCAACGTGCTGGTGTCCGCTACCACCCGGGTAGATGGTGATGTCAACGACGTCAACAGCGACATCCAGGTGATCTCCAATAACAGCATCGGCACGGCCCAACCGATCATCAACCCGGTGCTGCTGGGCGGTTACGTCAATCGCAGCGGCCAGGGCCAGGAGGGACGCAGCTTCCTGGGCGGCGACGTCAACGACTACTACTCCGTCGAACTGTTGCAGGGCCAGGTGATCTCGCTGCTGATCGCCGACGACCCATCCTTCAACGACCTCGACCTGTTCCTCTACGACAGCAATGGCAATCTGGTCGACGGCTCCCTGGACACGACCGAGCTGGAGCAGCTCACAGTGCCCCAGGACGGTAACTATTTCATCCGCGTGCAGGCCTTCCGTGGCGCCTCCAACTACCAGCTGCGGGTAGGAATTGGCGACCAGATCGCCAGCAGCGCGCGGCGCTACCACCTCAGTGACAACTTTGTACCGGGACAGGTCATCGCGCGTTTCAACCGGCAACCCCGGGTAAGCACCATGCGCGGACGCGCCAGCCTGACCGGCATGCGCATCCGCGGCGGCGGCCTGCGCCGGGCCAACCTGCTGGAAATGCCCGCCGACGCCGGCGAGGCTCTGCTGCAGTGGAAGTTGCGCACCCTGCGCAAGATGAAGCGACTCAGGCTGCAGCAGGAAGTGGCCGATGCCGGGCTGAATTACTACGTGCAGGCTACCGCCACTCCCAACGATACCTTCTACAACCAGCAATCCTGGCACTATGAGCTGATCAACCTGCCGCTGGCGTGGGACCAGAACATCATCGGTGACGGCGTGATCGTGGCAGTGCTGGACACGGGCATTCGCCGCAACCATCCAGACCTGCAGGGCCAGCTGGTAAACGGCTGGGATTTCTTTGCGGACGACAGCAACCCGGAGGACCCGGGCGATGGCCAAAACGGTGCGCCCAGCAGCTTCCACGGCACCCATGTGGCGGGCACGGTAGCGGCGGCCAGTGACAACGGGCGCGGTGTCGCCGGGGTAGCCTGGAACGCCCGGATCATGCCCATCCGCGTGCTGGGGCCGGGCGGCGGAACCAGCTTCGACGTCTTGCAGGGCATGCGCTTTGCCGCCGGTCTCGAAAACGATTCCGGCACCCTGCCGGCGCGGCGCGCTGATGTCATCAACCTGAGCCTGGCCGGCGGTGGCTTCTCCAGCTTTGATCAGGCGGTCTACAACGAGGTGGCTGCACTCGGCATCATTATCGTCGCCGCCGCCGGCAACGACGCTACCTCGCAGTTTGCCTATCCAGCGTCCTATGACAGCGTGGTCTCGGTAAGCGCGGTTAACATTAACCGCGCCCGCGCCAGCTACTCCAATTTTGGCAGCCGCATCGATGTAGCCGCACCGGGGGGCGACGGTTTTACCAACGACGTGAACGGCGACGGCGTCGTGGACCTGGTGCTGAGTACCGCCGCCGACGACAGCAGCGGCGTGATCCGCGATACCTATGCCCTGCTGCAGGGCACATCCATGGCATCGCCCCATGTGGCCGGTGTCGCGGCACTGATGAAGGCCATCCACCCTGCCCTCACGCACCAGGAGTTCGAGACCCTGTTGAGCCTGGGCCTGATCACCGACGATCTTGGTTCACAGGGCCGCGACAACACCTTTGGCTGGGGGCTGATCAATGCCAACAAGGCCGTGCTGGTGGCACAGAGCCTGGCAGACGGCAGTGACATCGCCGACCGACCGACCATCGCCACCAGCGCCAGCGCGCTCAACTTCGGCACCTTCGCCACCAGCCTGCCGCTGACCATCAGCAACGCCGGCACCGGCGAGCTGGTGGTGGAGAGCATCGTGATCGAGGGCGACCCGCCCTGGCTATCAGTCGAGCCGGTTCAGGTCGACCCGATCACCCGGGTCGGCAGCTATACTGTGAACGTGGATCGGGATCAGTTGGAGATTGGCTCGTTCTCCGCCACCATCAGCGTCGCCAGCAATGACAGCAACGACAGGGTGCCCAGTGTGGACGTGATTGTGCAGCAACTCGATCCCAGCCTGCTGACGGGAGGGGATGCCGGCCTGCACTACATTCTGCTGATCAACGCCGACACCGGTGAGGTGTTCCAACAGGATGAGGTCACCGCGACTGACGGTATCTATCCCTTTACCTTCACCGAGGTGCCGGCGGGCAGCTACCAGATCATCGGCGGCAGCGACTCCGACAACGACTTCTTCATCTGTGATGCGGGCGAAGCCTGTGGCGCCTGGCCCGTGCTGGACAGCGAATTCCCGATTATCGAAATCATCCAGGATATTTCTGGCCTGCGGTTCTCCTCAACTTACAATACCGGCATCATTTCCACCGAAGCCGCGGCGCAGCAGGCGCCCTCGCCCGTCGTCCCGCTGCGGCGCAGCGCCTATGCGGGTGAGCGGCGCGCGCGCTGATGGCCTCACCGTCGGTCGCGGTGCCGCTTACGCAGCTGCGCGACTGGCACCGCAGTAACGACTACAACAGAATCATCGACACCCAGCATGTGGACAGCACGGCGCAGCCCGAGGCGCAGTTGCTGCTGGCACTGTCGCTGGCCATGTCAGGCGATACCGAGCACGGCTTCCCCCTGCTCCGGGAACAGCTCCAGCATACGCCGGACAACCACGACTGGCGCTCTGACCACGCCCTGGGGCGTATGCTGTTGGGCGATGTTGAAGGGGCCGTCAAAGCGCTGGTGGCGCTCATCCGCAACCCCCAGGCCAGCGCCGTAGACTTCAGTCGGCTGGCAGCGGCGCGACTCGCACAACAGCAGGAAGACAGCGCCGCGGAGTACTATCGCGAGGCCATAGACCGCGAACCGGGCCGGGAACACTGGCACTACAATCTCGCCGGAGTGTTGGTCCGCCTGCGTCGCCTGGAGGAGGCGCTGGACAGCTACGACAGCGCCCTGCGCATCAACCCGCAGTTCGAGCAGGCCATCAATGCCCGCCGCGAGCTGTTGCTGGCCCTGGAACGCTGCCAGGAGCTGGCAGAGGAGCTGCAGGCAGAGCTGGATGCCGATCCCGAGAACTACCGACTGCGCCTGAAACTGGCCAACGCGCTGACCAGTGACGGACGCTTTACCGACGCCCTCAGCACCCTGGCTGGCGGGCTGGAGACTCTCGAAACACTACATCAGCGGCGCGTCTCAGATGCCGAAGCTTACCGGGGCAGCCTGCCCGCCCAGACTGCCCTGCGCCGGGCGATGGCCGAACTCTGGTCGCGGCGTGGGCGCCATGGTCTCAGTTTCGACATCTTGCGACGCACCGATTCATTGCAGGATGCACCGGACGTCGGGATACGCTGCCAGATGGTGCACCACCTGCTGGAACTGAACCGCCTCGACGAAGCGGATGCCCTGCTGCAAAAGCTACTCGAGGATTTCAGTGACGAGACCCAGGTAAAACTGCTGGAAGCACAACTCATGGCGGAGCGCGGTGACCACGCTGCCGCCGAAACCGGCCTGCGAGCGATGCTCGAGCAATACCCCGGCAACCCCACCCTGCTCTGCAACCTCGGGCAGTCGCTGATGTGGACCGGGCAGCTCGACGAGGCTGCCCAGTGCTTCGAGCGTGCCGGCCAGATGAACCCCCTTGCGCTGGCGCAACTGGTGCGCACCCGGCGCCTGCCGGACAACGAGTCCGCTCTCGAGCGCATGCGCGAGGTGGCAGAGAACCCCATGCTGGCGCGAGAAGCCCGCGCCGCCATGAACTTTGCACTGGCAGAAGCCAGCGATGCCCGCAGTGACTTCCAGAGCGCTGCCGCTTACCTGCAAGTCGCCAACCAACTGACCGCCCGCGACCTCAGCTACCAGCCCGAGCAGTTTGAAGAGTGGGTGGCGCGTAACATCGACAGCTATAGCCACGACTGGTTCAACCGGCTGCCGGCAATTCGCGGCGCAGATCGGCAAACGGTGTTTGTGGTGGGCATGCCACGCTCCGGCACCACCCTGGCAGAGCAAATCCTCGCGGCCCACCCGCAGGTGTTCGGCGCCGGCGAGCTGGACCTGGTGCCCAACCTGGCGCGGCTGATGCCGCGGGTGCTGGGCACGCGGCAGCGCTACCCGGAGTGCATCGATCGCTTCACCCCCTCACTGCGCGAAGAGGCAGCGCGCTACTACCTGCACGGGCTTGAGCAGTATGATCGCGAGCGGCCGGCGCTGGTCGACAAGCTGCCACACAATTTTGTCCACCTGGGCCTGATTGCCAGCATCCTGCCGAACGCAAAAATCATCCACCTGCGCCGCGACCCTCGCGATGTCGCCCTGTCCAACTACCAGCAGAATTTCAAGGCGCGACATGGGGGCATGGGCTTCGCGTTCGACCTGGAGCATATCGGCCGGCAGTTGAACCAGCACCAGCGCATCATGGATCACTGGCGAGCGACACTGCCACTGCCGATTTTCGATCTGCACTACGAAGCACTGGTGGCGGACCAGGCCGAGGTCAGCGCGCGCATGCTGGAGTTTCTATCCCTGGAGTGGGACGACAGCGTCTTGAAGTTTGAGCAGAATGAACGCGCCGTGCGCACCGCCAGCGTCAGCCAGGTGCGCGAGCCGATCTATCAGAGCTCATCGGGAAAATGGCGTCGCTATGAAGCCATGTTGGCGCCCCTGATGGAAGCGCTGGACCCCGCCGTGCTCTGCGGCTGGGACTAGGCGTCCAGCCGCAGTTGCCCGGCTGGCAAACTCTCTGCAAGGTAGTGCCAGCAGCCATCGATGAGCTGGGCGCGATGCCTCGCGCCAGGCTGGTTGGCGTCGCCGCTGTCGTAACCCGCATCCCCCTCGAACATGACCTGCACGGGGTCGGCGCTGCTGGCAAACACCGGTAGCACCCTGAAGGGGTCGCGGGCGGCCATACCGATCATGGCATCCTCTGCGGAGAGGTAGCCCAGCAGCGAGCGCAACGTCATGATGGTGGGCGGGAACAAGGCCAGCTTGCCGGCCTCGTGTAGCGCCACCGCCTCCCGCACCGAAATCCACTGGTAGTCGTGAATCTCGCCACCGTCGATAGCAACGTCCTTGTCGGCGTCATCGCCGGCGGATGGTACCTGGGCGAGATAGAACCAGGTGTAGAAACGCTTGGGCTCAGCGACCGGCGTGGTCCAGTGGCTGATTTGCACCATCGTATCAGGGTCGACTGCGAGGCCCGCCTCTTCTTGGGCCTCGCGGGCGGCTGCCAGCCGGGCGGCACGCGCCTCATCCTGGCCGGCGCCATCCCAGTCCTCCGGGTCCAAGGCGCCGCCGGGGAACACCCAAACGCCGCCGGCGAACAGCAGCGCCTTGTTGCGCTTGAGCAAGAGCACCTCGGGGCCGGTGTCCGCATCGCGGATCAGCACCACCGTGGCGGCAGTCCTCGGTTCAGGGGAGTTCAAGATTCTCTCAGCGTTGCAGGGGGGCGTTGCCGATAGCGGGCGTATTACATGCTGCCGTCGGCGCTGGCGTCCGGGGCGCTGTCTGCCACCTGGGAAGCAGAAGGTGCCAGCTCCGCAGCATAGGCAGGCACTTCATAGGGCACGCCCACACCGAGCTGGGTGCTCTCCTTCATCAGCACCGACATGGACACCCCAGAGCCCTCGGACAGGCTGCTAAAGGTTTCCTCGCCGGTGGCAATGGCGACTGTTTGCGCCACCATGCCCAGAGCCGGCGCATCTTCGCCGACGATGGCGCCAACCACCAGGCCGACATCGCGCGCTTGTTCAGGCACCAGTGAAACAATGGTGGCGACTGCGGCCGCCAGGGCGACATCGCTGCGATCTGACAGGCTGCGGGTGACAGCGCCGGCAATCGCCGGCGCCTCTCCGGGTGCGGCCTTGGTGGCCGCGGCCACCAGGGTGGCGACATCACCCAATGACGCATCGTCATACATTTGCGCCAGGGCGATGGTCACGACCTTCCCGGCATTGCCGGGCTTACCGGCGACGATATCGGCCACCGCCTGGGCGAGCTGTTCCGGTGTTTCCGCCGCTGCCAGAGCGTGGTGGGTGGGCCTCGGCCCAACTGGCTCGCTCTGCTGCCGGGTGTTGTGGGAGGTGCTGGCCTCGACGGCTGCATCCCGCGTACTGATCTCGGCCTCTGCCTCGTAGGCGGCAGGTGCTTCCATCTCGGCAGCGAGCATTTCCTGCTCCTGGTTGATATCCGCCGGCGGGTTAAAGTGGAAAAACCCTACCAACAAGCCAAACAGCAATGCTGCTACGCCCATGTTGACAGTGCTCCATGTAAAACTTTGTCGCCAAGGGTAACAAACCCTCGGCTTTTTGCCCATTTCTTGGGCTACACTGCTAGCTGGTTCACGAACCCGTGAGAATCAACGGGGCCTACAGATGGGCCTATAACTGGGCCTACAGATAAAGCCAAGCAAAGGAGCTTGCCATGCGATCACCCGCCATCACCCTCGTTCTGACACTGGCCCTGCTGACCGGCTGCGCCTCAACGCCGGATTGGGCAGGCATGTCCGAGGATGAAATTGCGTCCTGGCGCGCCATGGACCTGAGCGCTGCCGCCGCCCAGCAGCTCACCTCGGCCGGCCTGGATACCGGCGATGTGACTCAATGGCGCGAGGCCGGCGTCACCACCACGGAGGCCATCCTGGCCTGGAACCAGGCGGGCTGGAAGCCCGAGAGCGCCACGCCGTGGGTCGAGCGCAATTTCAGCCTGGAGGCCGCCATGGCCTGGGCGCAGGAGAAATTTACCGCTGAACAGGCGCGCACCTGGGTGGATTCCGGCTTTGACCTCAGTGAGGCCGTCGCCAATCGCGACAAGGGCCTGACTCCGGTCAAGTGAGCTCGCGGCGCTCCGCGTTGAGGGAATCAGCGTCGGCCAGGTAGTCCCGCGTCAGCTTGAACACCACCGGCGAGAGCAGCAGTAGCGCGGTCAGGTTGGGGAAGGCCATGCAGGCGTTGAGTGTATCGGCGATGACCCATACCAGGTCCAGTTCGCCAACCGTGCCCAGCGGAATCGCCGCCACCCAGGCCAGGCGGAACGGCAGTACGCCGCGTTCTCCCACCAGGAACACCACGCACCGCTCACCGTAGTAGCTCCAGCCAATCATGGTGGTAAAGGCAAACAGGCAGAGTCCAAAGGTCACCACCCATTCGCCGCCGGCCACACCGCGCCCGAAGGCCAGGCGCGTGAGGTTGGCGCCTGTCTCGCCGGTGTCCATCACACCCATCATGACGATCGCAAGGCCGGTGACACTGCACACCACCAGGGTGTCGATGAAGGTGCCCAGCATGGCGATGGTGCCCTGCCGCACCGGATCATTGGTCTGGGCGGCCGCGTGGGCAATCGGCGCGCTGCCAAGACCGGCTTCGTTGGAAAAAATGCCGCGCGCCACGCCCATACGCAGGGCCAGCATCAGGCTGGCGCCGGCAAAGCCGCCACCGGCCGCGTGCCCGGTAAAAGCGCTTTTGACAATCGTCACAACCGCTGCCGGTAGTTCGCTGACATTGAGCCCGATCACCACCAGCCCGGCCAGCAGATATGCCACCGCCATGAACGGCACCAATACGCTGGTGACATGGGCGATACGCTTGATGCCGCCGAGGATGACGCTGGCGACCAGGGCGGCCAGCACCAGGCCGGTAATCAGCGGTTCGATGCCAAAGGCGGTATCCAGTACCTGCGATACAGAGTTCGATTGCACGGTATTGGCAATACCAAAACCTGCCAGGGCCCCAAACACCGCGAACAGGAAGGCCAGCCAGTACCAACGCTGCCCCAGGCCATTGCGGATGTAGTACATGGGGCCGCCCATGTAATGCCCGTTTTCATCATGCTCGCGATAGTGCACCGCCAGCACCGCCTCGGCGTACTTGGTGGCGATGCCAAACAGGGCAGCCAGCCACATCCAGAACAGCGCTCCCGGGCCGCCGATGGCAATCGCCGTGGCCACCCCGGCAATATTGCCGGTGCCAATGGTCGCGGACAGCGCTGTCATCAGGGCGCCAAACGGGGAAATCTCACCAGCGCCACGGCTGCCCCCCTGCAACAGCAGGCGGAAGGCGGCAGGAATGCGCCGCAGGGTCATAAAGCGCAGGCCAATGCTGAGGTAGATCCCGGTACCCAGGATCAGGCACAGCATGACCGGGCCCCAGACCCAGCCGTTGATGGTGTAGATGAGATCGCTCATGTCACAGCCCTGTGTCAGGTGTTTGGGTGTTGTTGTTAACAGGCCTCAGGCGATCAGCCCGAATTCGCCGGCCAGCGTATCAATGATCTCGGCGCGCGGGTTATCGCTCACGGGCAGCGGCTCGCCGGTGATGCGCTCGGCCAACGCCCGGTAGGTCTCGGATGTCTGCATGAGAATCTCCAGCGGCAGGCCAGGCTCTGCCAGCGCCGGCCGCTCCGCCATGCGCGCCTTGTTGGTGAGGATGTCCGGATCCGGGAAGTGCTTGAGCAGCAGCTGGCGGAACTGTTCCTTGGAGTTTTCCACCACCCGACCCTCACGGTAGGAAGGCCCATCCCAGATCCGCGAGGAATCCGGCGTACCCACCTCGTCCATGTAGATCAGGCGCTCCTCCCCCGCCGCATCGCTGACATAGCCAAACTCGAACTTGGTATCGACAAATATCTGGTCGAGCGCGGCAAGGGCGTCGCTGATGAGGGCAAAGCCGTCGCGCAGCAGGGCCTCGTAGCGATCGATATCCTCGGCAGCCCGGAACGCAAACGCCTGGTAGTGGCGCTGCAGGTCGCTGCGGCTGACGTTTACATCATCAATCTCCGGCACCCCCGGCAGGCCGCGAATGACCCCCTTGGTGGAAGGCGTGATCAACAGCTCGGGCAGGCGCTGGTCGCGCTCGAGGCCATCGGGCAAAACCTGGCCGCAGATTTCCCGTTCGCCCTTTTCATAGGCCCGCCACATGGAGCCGGTAATGTACTGACGGGCGATGGCCTCGATCATGACCGGGCGCGCCTTCTGTACGATCCACACCAGTGGATGAGGTATCTCGAGAATATGCGAATCCGCCAGACCCTGTGCCCGGAAGCGGCGAAACCAGTAGTTGGAGATGGCATTGAGAGCGGCCCCCTTGCCAGGCACGCCGTACACACCGCCTTCCCCGTGCCAGATCACCTCGTAGGCAGAGATTCGGTCGGAGATCACCATGACCGCCAACGGCGCATCCGGAGCCACGTTGTAGGCGCGTTCGCGCACCAGCCGTGCGCTGTCGGCGGCGCTGAGCCAGTAGACCGAGCGCACCTTGCCGCTGTGCACGGCCTGGTCGGTACGAATCGGCAGGTCGTCGTTTACCGCCAATACCTGGTCTGCGAGACTCATGATGATGGGCCCGGTGTTAGCAACAATTGAATCTGAATCGAGAAAGGCGCGATTCTAGCAGAGACCCCGACGGCGTTGACAAATCCTTACGGGATTCAGGCACTTGGCTACGGTAAAGTTACATCCATGAACAAACTCCTCGCCCCAACGCTGCTCGCCCTGCTGCTGTCTGCCTGCGCCAGTGAGCCGGAAGCACCGGCCGCACCGGAGACGGCCCTGGTGCTACCGACGCCGCTGGTGCGCGATTTTTCCGGGCACTGGGAAATGGATTACGGCCGCAGTGATAACGTCGACCAGAAGCTGCGCAGCCTGTACCGAGAAATGCAGCGCAACGCCGAGCGCATGGCGCGCGGCGACCAGCGCGCCCGTATGGCCTCCCCGGAACTGCAGGCCGCGAACTTTCGCCAGGTCGTGGATATGGCGCGGCTGGCAGACATGATCACCGAATCGCAGGTACTGGAGATCGAGCAGAGCAGTGACGATATCGCCATCAAGCGTGAGAACACCTTCACACTCAGCTGTGTGTTCAGCGACGAGCAACCCCAAATGGTCATCGACGAGCTGGGCAGCGAGGTCTGTGGCTGGGACGCCCAGCAGCTGCTGTTCCGCATCGCCCTGCCGGATGGCCTCGATATTCTCCACCGGGTGTCCATGAGCGACGACCGCCAGCGCCTGCACGTCGCCACCCGAGTCAACCGTCGCGGCGCTGCCCCCTTTACCATTAATCGCTTCTACTTCCGCTTTGACCCGCTGCCGGAAGACTACGAGTGCGAGTACACCCTGAGCCGCGGCAACGTATGCCAGACAGCCTCCCAGTGATACGCGCCCTACTGGCGCTGGCCCTGCTCTGCGCTGCCGCCGCCGCGCCGGCACAGGAGAACAATGGGGAAGACCCGCTGAAGCGCTGGCAGACCCTGGACCAACCCCAGGTCGTTGCCGCGCCAGAGCCTGAGCGCGTTGAGCTGGTGACCCGCAGTGCGCCGCCACCGCCCCACCGCGCCCTGGAAGTGGGCCTGGTGGTACTGGACCCCGGTACCGGCGGCGACAGCCTCGCCAATCGACAACAGGGCGTGTTCCAGGACGTGCGCGCAGCCGAGGCCCGCTACCTGCCCTTTGCGCTGCGCCGTGCGCTGGTGGACAGCAACCAATGGGGCGCGGTGCGGGTGCTGCCCGGCAGCGACCCGGGCTATGAACTGCTGGTGAGTGGGCGCATCCTGGTCTCCAACGGCGCCGAGCTGAGCCTGGCACTGCAGGTGCGCGACAGTCTTGACGAAGTCTGGCTGGAGAAGACCTACCACTTCGTCGCCGAGGAGAATGCTTACCTGGAGACAGAGCGACGGCTGCGCCGCCCCTTTCAGGACCTCTACCACCAGTTTGCCAACGACCTGCTGGCTCTCAAGCAGCAACGCAGTGACCGGGAGCTGCGGCGCATCCGCGAGGTATCCGAGCTGCGCTACGCCGCGGACCTGCTGCCCGACGCCTTTGGCAATTACCTGGGCCGCGATGAAACCGGCCGCATCAACGTGGAGCGGCTGCCGGCCGAGGATGATCCCATGGTGGCACGCATCCGCCAGGTACGGGAGCAGGAATACCTGTTCATCGATACCACCGACGAACAGTACGCCGACCTCTACACCGAGATGACGCCGGTGTACGACCTCTGGCGCCAGTATCTCTGGGAGCAACTCGCCTACCGGGAGGCCTGGGAAACCCGCCTCGCTGAACGCGACAAGCCACGTCGCGGCAGCTACCAGGCCATGAAGCAGACCTATAACAACTACAAATGGGAGAAGATCCAGCGCGAAGAGATGCAGACCCTCGCCGAGGGCTTTGACAACGAGGTGGCACCCACCGCCATGGAACTGGAAGGCAGGGTGGTGAAACTGAACGGCAGCCTCGATCAGCGCTACCGCGAATGGCGCAGTATTCTGCGCCAGATCTACCAGCTCGAAACCGGCCCCTGAGCCTGAGAACCGGCCCGCACTTCTACAATTTTTCTTAGAAATTTCAATAGTTTTCTGCCATTATCGAGAAAAATTCGAAATGGCTACATCAACGACACACGATGAAACGCCGTTTGACCATTGCAGGGAGGGTGAATCTGTTCGTCACGGGCCTGGCGGTTATCGTGACGCTCATTGTCTGCGCCCGTCTGGTATACCTCGACTACCAGGCCAACCTGCAGGCGCTGGTCGAGGAAATCGAGTGGCGCTCTACCCAGGGCATCCAGCACGAAGTCGCTTTCTACTACCGGGATATCGAACTGCTGCAGGGTCTGTTTGACGATCTTGCCGATCACCCTGCTATTCACCGCGTGGCCGCCTACGGCATGACCGGCGAGATGCTGTCGGACGCATTGTTCAACGGCTCCACCGGGTTTCCCTATACCGACTTCGAAAGTATGCGCAACGGTGCCGGCCAGTTGCAGACGGGTCTGCGCGAGCCACCGCTGTTGGACGGTCTGAGCGCCCCCATCGACCTGACCGTGCCGGTGTACGCCGCCATCAACCCGCTGGAAGAAGGCATCCCGCCGGCGGTCTACGGCGAGCGGCTGGCCAACGCCGGCATCCAGGGCAGCCAGTTCCTGACCGGGTACTACCATGTCGGCCTCAAGCGCGATGCGCTGCTGCAGGCCATGGCTGGCCAGATTCGTACCACCCTCACCACCGGCGCCGCGGTGCTGCTGCTGATCATCTCCCTGACCGCCATATTTACACGCTCCATCCGCGCCTCGCTGGCGGGCCTTGAGGATATGGCCTACGAGATTTCCAAGGGCAATCTCGACAAGAAATTCCGCACCCGCGGCATCGGCGAGATCAAGGAAATCACCTCGCTGCTGAACGTCATCCTTGGGGAACTCAAGAAACACAAAGACAAGATGGAAACCGACAGCCACCTGCTGCGAATGAAGGTGGATGAGCGCACCGAGCAGCTGTCGGAGCAGAACAAGCGCCTCAATGAGGCGGTGCGCCAGGTCACCAAGACCAAGAACAAGCTGCGTCAGCTGGCCTACTACGACAGCCTGACCGAGCTGCCCAACCGTCAGCTCTTCACGGAGCAGCTCGATATGCTGCTGCGCATGGCCCAGCGTGAAAACCGCACCATCGCCCTGCTGTTTCTGGACCTCGACAACTTCAAGCGTATCAACGATTCCCTGGGCCACAACGCCGGCGATGTGCTGCTGCGCGAAGTCGCGTCCCGGCTCGGCCAGTGCGTGCGCGACAGCGACCTGCTGGCCAAGTACGTCGACAGCGAGGGCAAGATCGGTGTTTCACGCCTGGGCGGCGATGAGTTTACCGTGGTGCTCAACAACGTCGACAAGCCGGAAACCGCGGCGACGGTGGCGGAGCGCATCCTGGAGTCTCTGCAGGCGCCGATGATTATCGGGGGTCACGAGGTGGTGGTGACCCCCAGTGTCGGCATCGCCCTGGCGCCCCAGGATGCCGACAACGTGGAAGACCTGCTGAAACTGGCGGACACCGCCATGTATCACGCCAAATCCCAGGGCCGGAACAAGTACAGCTTCTATACCAGCTCCATGAAGGGCTCCAGCGTCGGCCGCCTCAAGCTGGAAACTGAGCTGCGCAAGGCGGTGGAGCGGGAAGAACTGATACTGCACTACCAGCCACAGATCTGCGCCGAGAGCGGGCGCATCATGGGCGCCGAAGCACTGGTGCGCTGGGAACACCCCAAGCACGGCCTGATTCCCCCGGTGCGGTTTATCCCGCTGGCGGAGGAAATGGGCCTGATCCTCGATATCGGCGCCTGGACGCTGCGCGAGGCCGCGCGCCAGAGCAAGCGCCTGCAGAATCTGTCGGTGGAGGTACCGAAGATCGCCGTCAATATCTCGGCGCTGCAGTTCAACCCTCACTTCCCGGGCCAGGTGGAGACCGTACTCAAGGAAACCGGCATCGATCCCGGCCACCTGGAACTGGAGCTGACCGAAGGTGTCATCATGAGCAACGCCAACGCCTCGGTCGATGCCCTGCACGGTCTCAAGGAACTCGGGGTGAGCCTGTCGGTAGATGACTTCGGGACTGGTTACTCCTCCCTCAGCTATCTGTCCAAGTTCCCACTGAACGAACTGAAGATCGATCGCAGCTTTGTGATCGAGTACGACAAGAGCGCCAACAGCGCTGGCCTCATCAGCGCCATTATCGCCATGGGCAAGAGCCTGAACCTGTCGCTGGTAGCCGAAGGCGTGGACTCCCCGGAACAGTTTATGTTCCTGCGTGAACGTGAGGTGGACACCATCCAGGGCTACCTGTTCAGCAAACCACTGCCGGAAGAGGATTTTGTCAGCCTTGTGAAAGAGGCGCCCTTCGCCACCCAGATCGAGGACATGGTCACTCAGGCGGCGACCCAGGCCGAGCGGCAGCGCGAGGGTTCAGCCTTCGCCGGCAGCTAGCGCCCCCAGGCGGCGCTAGTGTGAGGCGGGCGCCAGCGCCTCGGCGCGGGCCCGGATGTCCGTCCCTTCCCAGACTTCGTCCAGGCGTCGCTGGCGGCCGCAGCCCCAGCGATAGTATTTGTAGCGCACCGGGTTCTTGAGATAGTAGTCCTGGTGGTACTCCTCCACCGGGAAGAACCTGGCTCGCGGCAGAATGGGCGCGGCGATTGTCTGCTGCGGGAACATGCCCCGGACCACGGCCAGCGAAGACTCCGCCAGCGAGCGCTCCTGCTGGGTCTCCACGAAAACCGCCGGGCGGTAGCTTTCACCACGGTCACAGAACTGGCCGCCGCCGTCAAAGGGGTCAACGTTGGCCCAGTAGATATCCAATAACTGCGCGAAGCTGATCTGCGCCGGATCATAGTCCACCTGCACCACCTCGTAATGCCCGTCATGGGCGCCGCCGTAAGTCGGGTTGGGATGGGTGCCGCCCGAGAAGCCGGATACCACATCGGTCACCCCGGGCACGCCCTGGTAGGCGGCCTCCATACACCAGAAGCAGCCGCCGGCAAACACCGCAGACGCGCTCCAGGCGTTTACTGTCACGCCCAATAGCGCGGTGCAGATAAGGGAACGAAGAACAGACATTGGCGCATCCTTAAACATAGACGCAGCAATAGACTACGCCTGATGGGCTTGGTTCAACGCAATAATTACAGAATTGCTTCGCAGAACCCAGCCGCGTAGACGGCGGCTGTAATCGTGTGTAATCGCCTTCCAAAGCCACCCACCTAGAATCTCCTCAAACAATGAGCAGATGGCTGAGGTGAAAATGGTCCAAATCATCAAACAGTATGGCTTGCCGGGCACGGGTACCAACCAGCTGCGATTGATACTGCAGGATTCCGGTGGGATTGAAGTCCTGATGCACATCCTGGGCGACAAGGCACAGGGGCCTTCAGGCGCCATGATGAATGCCGACACCAGCCTGGAGCCACTGGAATTCGTCAAACGCGCAACGCTGGAACTCAGAGCACCGACGACCAATCTTTCCGACAGCTCGCAGCTCGACTGGCTGCGGGGCATTGCGGATGATGTGCACGCGGCCGTGCTGGGTAACACACTCAAATTTGTAGTCTCTGTGCGCGATCCCTACTCCTGGATTCATCAAACGCTGAAAGCGACCAATATGCTCCCATCGATCAACGATAAAGGAACTCACCAGCCCGTCACGCTGCTGCAGAAGCAACTGGTAGTCTCCGCCTGTCGCCTCTACAACGAGTGCTATGGCCAGTGGCTATTGTTTCGTGACAGCAAGCCACAGAGTGTGCAGTTTGTCCGCTTCGAAACACTGCTGCGCAATAGTGCGATTCTGCCCGGGCTGGAGCGATTTCTGAGCACGCGATTAGCGCGGGTCGATCCAAAAGAGCAATGGGCAACGCGCGCTGCGTGGGATCACCTACCCACCTCTACCACTCCTCAGCCTGATTACGTTCAATCCTATGTTGATCAGAGCTATCTCTCTGAGCTGGGGTTGGATGCCATAGAGCTTGTCACGCGCAGCATTGAATGGCCGCGCCTGAGTGACTTCGGTTACCTGCCTATCAGCAACGGTACACAGGTTTCCCGACGCATTCAGAGTGCTGGCAGCGGACCTGGTTGGCAAAAATGCGAACGGACCAAGAGTTCGCCGCTGTCACCGCTGTACTCTCTGCCTATAACGATTCGCTGACACACAAGGAGAAAGTTATGAACTTCGACGTTCCACGCGGCGGCGGTGAAGTCTTTTACTTCGAGGTGACGCCAGTTGCCCCTATCAATGGACAGGTACAGCCCTGGCCGGTACAGGAAATAGGCGTGCCACAACCCGGTCCCGTCGGCAGTTTTGATATTCAGTTCAACGGCGCGTCAACTTTGCGTCAGCGTCAATCCGAGGCAATGACTCTGGTGTTCACCCTGGCGCCGGACGTGCAGACGGCGGACGAGCTCTGGCGTTTTTGTGATGGGGGCGCATTCTACTGCAATGACCACGGGGACTATCTGGCCGACATCGAGTTTGAGCTGAGCGATGCCAACACAGTTCTGACAATGAAGATCAGCTGTGTCACGGATATCGAGGAGGCCTTCAGCTTTTTCTTCGTCGCCTGTTGCCGCAACGCGGCGTCGGGAGAAATTGTGACCTATTCCTCGGCGGATCCTGGTGGCTCTATTCGACGGAATAACTAACGACGTCCCGGCAGCGCCCGACCAGACCGGCATCGGCCAGGCGCTGCGCGAATACAGGCGACTCACAAAGCGGGTCGAACACAGGTAGGCTGAACCAGACGGGCGCGAGCTCAGCGGCGAGCGCCCTGTCTACCTCCACCAGTGCCGCGAGATACTGCTCTGCAAGTGTATTGACCAGGGCCGAGCTGAAACTCCCGTCGGAGTGTCGACGCTCGGCATCGCTCATCGCCGCCAACACACTCAGGGCCTGGCTGTGCTGGCCCAGTTGAGCAAACGCCTGCGCTGCCAGCCAATCCGGCACCTGCGGGTCATCCCTTTGCCACTTGCTCACAAGTGTCTGGTAGTAGCCCAGCGCCGCCTCACGCCGCCCCGCCAACTGTAGTGCGTCGGCGAGGTTCAGCAGCAGGACAGGCTCTTCACTGCCCTGTTCTACGGCCATCAGCAGCGCGTTCATGCTCTGCTCATAGTCGCCGGCAATCATGTAGGCAAGCCCCAAATTGACCACAGTACTGGTATGGAATTGCAGCGCCAGCGACGCCCGCAGATGGGCAACTGCCTGCTCTACCAGACCCTGCTCCAGCGTGATCAGGCCAAGCAAATCCAGGGCACCCGCATCTGCGGGGTAGAGGGCCAGCGACTGATCGAGCGCGTCTGCAGCGGCCTGCCTGTCGCCTGAGAAGTAATAGGTGGTCGCCATATTGTAGAGCAGCGATCGATTGGGTCGAGCGGCCGCTGCGCGCTCATAAAAACTCGCGGCAATCGCATAATCACCCCGGGCAGCGTGCAGGTCTGCGGTAAGCTTGCTGATCTGGTAGGTATCGCGGCTCAGGTCGGCCAGCCTGTCGAGATGAGACTCCGCAGCCGCAAAATCGCCGCGTTCAACGTCGAGCTTGAATTGCGACATCAGCAGAAACTCTGACTCTCCCAGAGCCAGTGCAGCGCTGTTCAGGAGGTTTTCCACCTTGTCCAGATAACTGATGTCCCCGGTCTGGTCGTACATCTCCAGGGCGGCATGGGTATACAGTTCGTACAGCGGCGGGAACTGCGCTGCCTTAGACAGCAAGCCTTCGATCGCCTGTAGCACATCTTCCTGGTCGCCCTCTCCCAACTGCGAGCGGCGATGCAAATCGAGATAGCGTTGATAATCCTCGGAATTGATGGCCGGCTGCCAGTCACCACGGCGGTCGCCACCAAATAACGCGGGCCAGTGCTCGCCAATCAACGCAAATGTTTCCAGTGGCGTATGGCGTCTGACAGGAAATGCCACCTGTGCAATCACTTCGCCCCGACTGCCAACTCGCTCAAGCAACAGCTCGCAAACGTCTGCGCTGCAGTCAACGCTAGAGACTACCGCTTCCGTCGCACCGGTGGCGCTAAGGAGACCCTGGGCAACCGTCAGCGATCTTTCAACGCGGGTCAGTCGCACCAGCGATATGTCCGCTGACGTCAGGGCCTGTTGGGCAAGGGATTCGCGTATCGTGGTGGTCATGGCGTAGCGCTCAGAGGGCGCTGCTTCATCGGCAAAGTAAAGCACCGGATCGGAGACCGCCACCAGAAGCCGCTCGCCATCGTACCGCCACCAGCTTATCGACACCGCCAGGACCAGCAGCAATGCGAATGCTAGTGCCGCACTCCGGCGATAGACTGGGCCTGATTCAAGGGCCTGATCAGGCTGTGTTTCCTGCTGCTGTGACTCGAGCCAGGCTTCGCGAAACCCGGCTGCGACAGCTTCGAGTGAATCGCTGGCGGCGCTCTCCAGCAGCGAAAAGGCGTGTTTTGCCAGTGGTGAGAGGTGGTCCCTGTCGGGACACAGCCTGTAAGCGAGCTCTCGCAGGGCCACCCAGTCGACATCCACGTCGGCCTGCTCACTGGCGATGCCAAAATCGCCCACTTTGAGACTGCCATCCCGGGACAGAAAGATGTTTTCCGGCTTAAGATCGTTGTGAGTGATTCCCTGCTTATGTGCGGCTCGCAGCGCGGTGGCCACGTCAGTCAGCCAGGCGAGTGCCGTCGGCGCATCTGGCGGCTGCTCTCTCAGACGCCTGAAAAGGTTGCCGTCTTCAACATACTCCATGACGATACAGGCACCGTCACCGGTCTCCAGCACGTCATAGACCTGCACGATATTGGGATGGTTAAGCCTGGCAAGATGCCGGGCTTCCCCGAGCAGCTTTTCACTCTGGCCGGTCACCGCGCCAGCTCGCAGCAACTTGATGGCCACGTCTCTATGCAGGCGCAAATCCCGGGCAAGATAGACCTCACCCATACCGCCGCGGCCCAGCGGCCTGATGATCGAATATCCGGGGATGTTGTCCGCGTCTGGAATCAGGATGGATGCCGCCCTACAGAATGGTGTCGAAGCCCGCCCCGACCGGTCAGTGGCCGTCGCCGGCCTGGAACTTCAGTTTAGCGCCCTGATATATCTTGAATCGCATATCGCCAAAGCGAATCTGCCCCTTGCGGCGCTCAACAAGTCCATCAGCGCCCACCCCGGATTCAGTGCCGGTGGCAATCTGCTTGCGGGCCCTGAACAACAGGATATTGATGTGTGACAGGTCAAGGCCAAGCTGGCGAGTGAGCAGATCGGTATCCACCCAACCCTGACTGGTGCTGTCGTATCCCAGCGCTGCCTCCTCGGCCCGCAGCCGCGCCAGGTGCATGAGCAGATAATGATGGCTGCGCTGCCCAAGGTCGATACCGGCTTCGCCATCGCGAAGCATCAGCCTGGTGTGTTCCTCGTCAGTGCTGAGCTCAAAGACAAATTCGAACTGTTCAGCTGACGCAGACTGCTCTGCCGACAAGGGCGTAGCGCTTTCGACATCGACTGCCAGAAAACGCCAACAGCAGCCCTCTCCGGGCAATTCATCGCCGTGTTTCAGCTCGCGCTCTATCGCCGCCTGCGAATTGGTCAGCGGTCCGCTGGCTAACCAGGAAGCGCGCTCTGGCGAGTAATGAACGAGATACACAGGATTCTCTTCATTGGGCACAAAATGAAAATCTTCCAATTCGATATCATCGACACCCAGGGTAAGCGAGACCAGCGTATCTCGAGGCGCCGCAGCATTGGTGAGCTTCCAGGCAGGGCCTTGATTCGAACCCAGTTGAATGCAGTCTCCCTCGCTGAGCGGCTGAGGCGTGAGTTTGGGGATGCGGGCGCTATTTAGCCAGCAGCCGTTGCGGCTGTGGTCTCTGATAACCCAGCCAGCGCCATTCCATTCAATTGACGCATGCTGCCGAGAGACGGTGGGCTCGGCAAGATACAGATCGACCCGCTCCGCCGCGCGCCCAATGACATGGTGCTCACGCAACAGAATACTCCTGCCGTCTTCCTGGTGAACCAGGCTACCCATACTGTTACCTCATGATTTGCACGCACAAGGCGCAAACGCAATCGGCTCAATAGTGCGGTTTTCCCGGGCGCGTTGTCCAGCCCGGACTCTACGCGCTGGTCCAGCATGCAGGTAAACTAAAGGATGAAAGCCCTACAATGGCGACTTCCCGGCAGCTTCAGCTCAGCGATAGTTTTATTGCCATGATCACCGAACTATCTGTTCAAACCCGTGGACAGGGTTTGCATCCCTTCACCGACCAGGTGCGCAGCGCTTTGGCGTCAGCAGATATGGACGAGGGCCTGTGTACCCTGTTCATTCAACACACCTCGGCCAGCCTGCTGATTCAGGAAAACTACGACGACAGCGCGCGGGTCGACCTGGAGAACTGGCTGAATCGGCTGGTGCCAGAGAACGACCCGCTCTACACCCATACCCTGGAAGGGCCTGACGATATGCCGGCCCACATCAAGGCGACACTGACCGCGACCCAGCTGAGCATCCCGTTTCGCAGCGGCACACTGATGCTCGGCACCTGGCAGGGTATCTACCTGTGGGAACACCGCTACCACGCAGGCTCGCGTACGGTTATTGCCCACATGGCATGAGCAGGCTGGCCCGCGACTTGTGCAGCCGGTCGTGGCTTCGGTAAGGTGACAGCCATAACAATAAGCCGCCCACAGGATGTCTCTTGCAGTCTTCGCAGCCCGCACCCGCCCTTAGCCGGCGCCAGAAACTGTGCTACAGCCTCGGCCAGTTTGCCTGGGCGTCCAAGGACGTCAGCTTTCACTATTTCCTGTTCTTCTATTACACCCAGTTCCAGGGACTGTCACCCGGCCTGGCCGGCCTGGCTGCGTTACTCGCGCTGGTGGCTGACGGCATCTCCGACCCCATCATAGGCCAGGTCTCCGACAACTGGGGCCGGGGCCGCCTGGGTCGACGCCATCCGTTTATGCTGGCGTCGATCCTGCCCTACCTGGCTTGCCTGCTGGCGATCTTCAACCCGCCGGACAGTCTCGACCAGGGCAGCCTGTTTGCCTGGTACCTGGTGTTCGCCATTTTGGTGCGCAGCTTCCTAACCCTGTTTACCGTGCCGCACATGGCGCTGGGAGCTGAACTGTCAGCCGATTACACCGAGCGCACCCGCATTGGCACCGCGCGCACCATCCTGGGCTACATCGGCGGCCTGCTGATCCAGGTCGCGGCCTGGTTCGTGATTATCCCCATGGCCACCAACGCCGGGGACGCCGGCGAGGGCTATCGCCAGGTCGGCTATATTGCGGCCGCCCTCGCCCTGGTCGGCATGTTGGCAGCCTGGTTTGGCACCCGCGACCGCATCCACTACCTGCAGCAGATTTCCGAAACCCAGAAGGGCCGCCCCTGGTGGCAGGCTTTTCGCGACGTGCTGGGCCTGTTCCGGGTCCACTCTGCACGCATCATGCTGCTGGGCCAGTTTCTGCTGGTACTCAAGTTGGGCCTGGCCAATACCATGCTGCTGCACGTGAACAACTTTTTCTGGGGCTTCAGCAGCACGCAGATTGGTGTATTCATGCTGGCGGTCTTCCTGGCCCTGTTTCCATCAGCCTGGCTGGCCACACAGGGCACCCGCCGCTTTGGCAAGCGCACGGCGGTGATGGCCTTCGTGGCGGCAGTCGCTCTTACCCACCCGATCATGGTGCTCGCACACCTGTTCGGGATCACCCCACCGGCGGGCAGCCTCAGCCTGCTTTTGCTGGTGTGCATGATCGTGGTACTCAACCAGACCTTTTCCATTGCCGCGATCAATGTGACCAGCGGCATGCTGCCCGATGTGGCCGATGAGTTGGAGCTGCACAGCGGGCGACGTCAGGAGGGCATTCTCAATTCCGGCATGATGCTGGCGCAGAAGGTAATGTTCGGCCTGGGGACGTTCTTCGCGGGACTGATCATCGAGTACGTTGGCATCGCCGGCATTACCGACATTGCCGAGGTCACATCCCAGATGTTCCAGCGCCTGGGCTGGATTTACGGCCCGGGCCTGAGCCTGTTTACCCTCGTCGGCGCCTGGATTTTCAGCCACTACCGGCTGGACCGGCGGCGCCTGGACGCCGTGCAGTCGGAACTGAGAGCGAACCGGAAAGCTGCCGGAGCTATACTATAAGTGACTGAATTTTGAGGTATGTCGGGGCTTTGTCTGGGCTGTGTCGCCGCATTGTCAGGTCGAAGTCGGGGCAAAGTCAGCTTAAAGGCGGGTCGCTGTCGTGGGCACTGCACGGGCCTGGCCTGACACTGCTGCGACCTCGACACAACACTCAGCGAGAAACACATGATTGTACGTAAACTCAGGCTCCAGAAGGGATGGTCCCAGGAACAACTGGCGGAACTGACCGGGCTGAGCGTGCGCACCATACAGCGTCTCGAGCGAGGCCAGGCGCCCAGCCTGGAGTCTGCTCGCTCGCTGGCCGCGGTGTTCGAGGTGGACGTTTCAACGTTCGATGTATCCACCTTAACAAGCGGAGAAGACAGCATGACCGACAAAGCCGAGACGGCCCAACTTGCCCAGGATGAAGAGTCAGCCCTGGCCTATGTAAAACAACTGAAGGAGTTCTACACCCACCTGCTCCTCTACATCGTCTTCGGAGCCATCCTGCTCTGGCGACGCGGCATCGACGACCCGGTTATCCTGTGGGCCCTGATTGGCTGGAGCGTGGGCGTGGCTATCCACGCCCTGGTCGCCTACGAGAAAATCGACCTGTTTGGCGTCGGCTGGGAACGACGCATGGTAGAAAAACGCCTGGGTCGCAAGCTCTAGCTGCTGGAGCGCGAGGCGCCCTGCGGCGCCTCAGATCCCATCTCCAACTGGTCCACCGCGTAGGTGTAAACCACATCGGTGCTGGAATTGAGGGCAGTTTCGGCGGAATCCTGAATCACGCTGATGATGAAGCCCACCGCCACCACCTGCATGGATACATCAATGGATATCCCGAACAGGGAACAGGCCAGAGGGATCAGCAGCAGGCTGCCGGAAGGCACCCCGCTGGCACCGCAGGCAGACAGCGCCGAAATCACGCACAGCACCAGGGCCTGGGGCAGGCTCACTTCAATACCCAGGGTGTTTGCCGCCGCCAGGGTCAGCACCGAAATAGTAATAGCGGCACCGGCCATATTGACCGTTGCGCCGACCGGAATTGTCACCGAGTAAAGCTCTTCACTGATCCCCAGCCGCTGTGCCAGCGTCAGGTTCACCGGGATGTTGGCTGCTGAACTGCGGGTGAAGAAGGCGGTGACGCCCGAAGTTTCCAGGCATTCCAGCACCACAGGATAGGGGTTGCGACGAATCAACAGGAACACCAGCAGCGGGTTGACGACCAGCGCCACCACCAGCATCGCACCCACCAGCAACAGGGCCAGGCTCGCGTACCCCGCCAGGGCCGACAGGCCGGTGGTTGCCACGGTCAGGCACACCAGCCCGAAGATGCCCACTGGCGCCAGTCGTATCACATAGCGCACCACGTCGGACACGCCATCCGCGAGGGTCTGCAGGTGGCTGCGGAAAGTTTCGGAGGCGCGCCGAAAGCTCAGGCCCAGCAGCACGGCCCAGGTCAGGCAGCCGAGGAAATTCCCGGTCAGCAGCGCGTTGACCGGGTTGTCGATGAGCTTGAACAGGACATCGGTGAGTACGCTGGTGACGGCCACCGGCGGGCTACCCTCGGCCACTTCGGTCAGCACCAGGGTCTGGGGAAACAGGGAACTCAGCACCACCGCCACGAAGGCCGCACTGACCGTGCCCGCCAGGTAGAGCAGCAGGGTGATGCCGGTCT
Organism: Halieaceae bacterium; assembly: GCA_028282105.1. Lineage (GTDB taxonomy): Bacteria > Pseudomonadota > Gammaproteobacteria > Pseudomonadales > Halieaceae > JANQIO01. The sequence continues at coordinate 39,698 of JANQIO010000058.1, forward strand.
TGCGACCATCCTGCCCGGATTCGTGGCGGTTGGCGATGGCGGACATCACCAGTACCAGCACCAGCAGCGGCGCTACGGCTTTCAGCATGCCGACGAACAGCCGCCCGAGAATACCCAGCGGCTCCGCCACCGCCGGCAACAGCGCGCCCAGCGCTGCGCCCAGCACCACACCTATCAATATCTGTGGCACCAGCCCTAATTTCATCACGTTCATATCATCCCCTGTGGACAGGGCGGGATTGTAACGCGGCCGTCATCGACACGGCGACCTGCGGTAGAATCCCGCGCGGAGGAATACCATGACGAGCTACCTGACACCCCTGCTGGGCGGCCTGGCGATCGGCCTCGCCGCCACCGGCCTGCTGTATTTGCTGGGTCGCATCGCCGGCATCAGTGGAATTCTGTGGGCTGCCATTGCCGGCGGCCTCAGCCATGACAGCGGCTGGCGCTGGTGCTTCCTGGCCGGCCTGCTGCTGGGCCCCCTGCTGTATCACCTGGTGACTGCGACTCCCTATCCCGCTGCACCCGCGGCGGGGCTGCCATTTGCAGTCGTCGGCGGGCTGCTGGTGGGTGTTGGCACGCGGCTGGGCAGTGGCTGCACCAGCGGCCACGGGGTCTGCGGTATCGGCCGGCTGTCGGTGCGTTCGCTGGCGGCCACGGTGACCTTTATGGCCACTGGCATTGCCACGGTCTACCTGCTGCGGCAGCTGTGGGGCCTGGCATGAGAAACCTGGCGGCGCTGGCCTGTGGATTGCTGTTTGGCGTGGGGCTTGCACTGTCCGGCATGACCGATACCGCCAAGGTGCTGGGCTTCCTCGACCTGTTCGGACACTGGGACCCGGACCTGCTGTTCGTTATGGGCGCCGCGGTGTGCGTGACCCTGGTGAGCTTCCGGTTTGTCCTGCGCGGTAAACCGCTGTTGGCGCAGGCTTTCGATCTGCCAACGCGAAAGGACATCGATGTGCACCTGCTGACGGGAGCCGCCCTGTTCGGGGTCGGCTGGGGGCTGTTCGGCTACTGCCCTGGCCCAGCGCTGTCGGCGCTGGTGTACCTGGAGCCGAAAACCGGGGTCTTTGTAGTGTCGATGCTGGCCGGAATGGCATTGGCCGGTGCGCTGGGTCGCAGACTCGCTTAGCAGGCGAGCCGGGGGAATGGCCGCTCGGGCTGCTTGCCAAGGCGTGCACAGTTCAACAGGTAGTCATCCACAGCGTGCTCAAAGGCTTCCTGCAGGGAGGTGCGGGTATCGCCTTCATAGCACACCAGGGTGCTGATCTCGTCGATCTTGCCAAAGAAGCACTGCAGCTCCTCACTGAAGTTGATCGTGCCGCGATAACCGCGATAGGCGAGATAAGTATGCATGCGGCTATGTATACCAACTCGTCCCACTGAAAAAAAGTTGCGCGGTTTCCAAACGTGACCGGCAGCCACGCGCTGGGCTAGAATCGCGAACTTTTTCGCAGAATTGGCCTCATGAAGTCCTTCTTTCCGCTGATTCGCGCCGAGTGGCGGCTGCTCAGTTTTGGCTTTGCCATGACCTTCGCCTCCAGCTTCGGCCAGACCTATTTCATCGCCCTGTTCGGTGGCGAGATACGCGCGGACCTGGGCCTGAGCCACAGCGAATTCGGCGCCGTGTACTCCGCAGCCACCCTGGTAAGCGCCCTGCTGCTGTTGAAAACCGGCGTGTTGATCGACCGCATGGACCTGAGGGCTTACGCCTACCTGGCCATCTTCAGCCTGGCTGTCGGCGGCCTGCTGCTGTCCGCCGCCCACTCCCTGGCGCTGCTGTTCCTGGCCATGCTGATCATGCGCCAGGCCGGCCAGGGCCATGTCGGCATGGCCGGCGCTACTGCCATGGTGCGCTACCTGCCCCATGAGAAAGGCAAGGCCAATGCCCTGGCAGGCATCGGCTTCTCGGTGTCAGAGGCCATCCTGCCCACCCTGGTGGTGGCACTGCTGGGCCTGGTCGGCTGGCGAGCCTCCTGGGTGACCTGGAGCCTGGCCCTGGCCATCCTACTGCCGCTGGCAGTGCGCTATCTGTTGCGCGGTCACGACCAGCGCCATCGGGACTACCTGGAATCGATGCAGGCTGGCGGCAACAGTGAGGGCCAGCAGTCACCGGACGGCCAGCGGCAGTGGACCCGCGACGAAATGCTGCGCGATCCCCTGTTCTACCTGTTCATGCCCGCCCTGCTGGCCCAGCCCATGCTGTTCACCGGTTTCATGTTTCACCAGGTTCACCTGGTGGAAGCCAAGGGCTGGTCGCTGACGATCTGGGGCAGTCTGTACACCCTCTACGCGCTAACCTCGATCAGCATGAAGCTGCTTACGGGCATGCTGGTGGATCGCTTCGGCGCCATACGACTGGTGCCCTTCGTATGCCTGCCCATGGGGCTGGGGCTGGCGATCCTCGGCAGCGCCAATGGGCTCTGGGTGGCGGTGGTATTTCTGGTACTGCTGGCGATGACGATCGGCAGCTATGCGACCCTGTCATCGCCGTTTTTCGCGGAGAAGTACGGCACCCTTCACCTGGGCTCCATCAAATCGGTGACTACCGCCGCCATGGTGTTCTCAAGCGCCATTGCGCCGGTGCTGATGGGCTGGCTGATCGATGCAGGAATCAGTATGGAAACCCAGGCCTGGGGTGCCGTGAGCTATGTGCTGCTGGCGGTCGCCCTGGCCCGGGTTGCGAGCCGGCGAACCCTGGCGGCGTAGCACGCGGCTTTACAGCGTCCCGGCCTCGCGGGCCATGTCCAGCGCCAGGTCCTCGATCATGTCTTCCTGGCCGCCCACCGTCTTGCGACGGCCGAGTTCCACGAGGATATCGCGGGAGGACAGCTTGTACTTCTCGGCACTGCGCTTGGCGAACAGCAGGAAGGATGAGTACACGCCGGCGTAACCCAGGGTCAAGGCATCCCTGTCAATGCGAATCGGCTGTTCCATCATCGGTACGATCAGGTCTTCGGCGATGTCCATCGCCTTGAACAGGTCCACGCCCGTATCCACGCCCATGCGCTCACATACCGCAATAAACACTTCCAGGGGCGTGTTGCCGGCCCCCGCGCCGAGACCGGCCATGGAACCGTCGATACGCGAGGCGCCCGCCTCCACCGCGGCCAGTGAGTTGGCGATGCCCATGGCCAGGTTGTGGTGGCCGTGGAAGCCGATTTCGGTCTCCGGCTTCAGTTCCCGCCGCGCCAGACCCACCCTGTCAGTAACATCGTCGGGCAACATATAGCCGGCGGAGTCGGTAATGTAGACACAGTTGGCGCCATAGGACTCCATCAACTTGAGCTGCTGCACCAGTTCCTCGGCGGGAATCATATGGGCCATCATCAGAAAGCCCACGGTATCGAGCCCGTCGATCTGGCTGGCCATGCCAATATGCTGCTCGGAGACATCGGCCTCGGTGCAGTGGGTGGCCACACGAATCGTCGAGATGCCGCAATCCACCGCCATCTTCAGGTGATCCACGGTGCCGATACCCGGTAGCAGTAGCGCAGACACCCGGGTGTGATTCACCGCATCGCAGACCGCCCGCAAGTACTCCTCATCGGAGGCCGCCGGGAAGCCGTAGTTCACGCTTCTACCCCCCAGGCCGTCGCCATGGGTCACCTCGATCAGCGGCACTTTGGCCTCGTCCATGGCCTTCGCCACCGCCACCATCTGCGCCACGGTAATCTGGTGCCGCATTGGGTGCATGCCATCGCGCAGGCACATATCGTGGACGGTGATTTGCTTGCCTTTCAGGTCCATTGTCGCCTCCTAGGCAGCCGAGACTTCAGGCGAGAAGTCTCCGCTAAGTATTTGTTCTGCATATATTTCTGCAGTTCTAAGACCAGCGGATGTCATGATATCCAGGTTGCCGGCATAGTTCGGCAGGAAATCCCCCAGCCCCTCCACCTCGAGGTAGATCGACACCCGGTTGCCGTCGAATACCGGGCCGTTCTTCAGGGTGTAACCGGGCACGTATTTCTGCACCTCGGCCATCATCTCCTGCACCGAGCGGGTAATGGCCGCCTGATCCGGCGCCTCTTTGGTCAGGCAGTGTATCGTGTCGCGCATGATCAGCGGCGGCTCGGCCGGGTTGATGATAATGATGGCTTTGCCCTCGTCCGCGCCGCCCACCCGGGCAATACCGTCGGCGGTGGTGCGGGTGAATTCGTCAATATTCTTGCGGGTGCCAGGCCCCGCGGACTTCGAGCTGACGGTGGCGACAATCTCGCCATAGCTCACCGGCTGCACCCGGCTCACGGCGTACACAATCGGTATGGTGGCCTGCCCACCGCAGGTCACCATGTTCACGTTCATGGCCCGCGCCGCCATGGCCTCATCGAGATTCACCGGCGGCACGCAGTACGGCCCGATCGCCGCCGGCGTGAGGTCGATCATTACGGCACCCCGCGCGGTCACTTTCTCGGAGTTCGCGGCGTGCACTGCAGCAGAGGTGGCATCAAAACAGATCTGCACGCCGTCGGCCTGCATCTCTCCCAGCATGCCGTCGACGCCCTCGGCGGTGGTCTTTAAGCCCAGCTCCGCCGCCCGCGCCAGGCCGGGCGAGTCAGGAATCACCCCCACCATCCACACGGGCTCGATCACCTCGCTACGCATGGCCTTGATCAACAAATCCGTCCCGATGTTTCCCGGACCGATGATGGCTGCTTTTACTTTTTCTGCCATTGTTGCTCCTTGTTTCTATAGGTCCAGCTGCCGCGCCGCTACCGATAAGCCCGTCTCCCGCCGCGGGGTGAACTCATCGCTATGAGCACCTTGCCTGGTGCAACCCAGCCATGAGTTGGCGATGCCGCTTACCTGTGCGCGTTTTCCAGACACGCCGTGAACCCATCCCTGGGGGCTCGGATGCGCCATCCATGGCGCATACGGTCTGGAAAACGCGCACAGGCAATCGTCACCGCCCTCACCATCCCCCCCTGACCGTCGGGAAGAGCTTTTCACAGGGGCCGATTCGCTGGCGCGGGAAAAAGGGCGGACGGGATGGTCTGTCTTTTCTGCGACCGTGGCGGGCATGGATGCCCGGCCCGAGCCCCCAGGGATGGGTTCACGGCGTGTCGCAGAAAAGACAGACCATTGCGGCCGACCGGCACTACGAAAGCTCATACAAATTGGCACGAACACTCCCCGACGCCAGCAAGTTCCAGCCGCATGTGGTCGCCGGCCACCACGGGAATCAGCGGTGCTAGTGAGCCGGAGAGGATGACC
>JANQIO010000194.1 GCA_028282105.1 Halieaceae bacterium
CCAGGCCGAGTTTGGGCTGAGTCAGGTCGCCTGTCACCGGCACCAGGCGGTCGCCGAGCGTGTCCAGCTGCGCCTTCAGCGCCTCAAATTTGTGTTCGGATCCAGCCCGGGTGAGCACGTAGATATCCCCCTCACGCTGGTCCAGTTGCTCGAGGAAGAAGCGGCCCAGGAATCCGGTTCCGCCGGTAATGAAATAACTCATGAAACGTCTGCCTGCTTGGTTGTTATTGTCTATGGCGACGCCGTGGTGCGTCGCGCCAGCCTACAGTATAGATAGCATTCGCAAGTCGATGCGGCCTGCCAGTTGCGCTACTATGGTGCAAATCCTCTTCACCACGTTCATGGCAAAAACCCTCTACCTCCTGCGCCACGCCAAATCCGCATGGGACGATCCTACGGCCTCCGACCGCGAGCGCGGCCTCAATCGCCGCGGGCGCCGCAATGCGCCGCAGATGGGCCGTGCCCTGGCGCAGCGTATCGCCCCCCAGCCTGTTCACGTCAGCCCGGCCCGCCGCGCCCAACTCACCCTGGGCGGTTTGCAGGACGGCTGGCCCGAACTGCAGGGCCTGCCCCATGTCACTGATGAAGCGCTGTACGTGTTCTCCGCGGGCGACCTGGTCGACTGGCTACGCAGCAGGGACGATGAAGGCCCGCTGTTCCTGATCGGCCATAACCCGGCGTTCACCGAGTTGGTGAACTGGCTGTGTGGGGAGTCCGTATTAGACAATCTCCCGACCGCCGGTTTCGTAGCGCTGTCTTTGAGTATTGATGCCTGGGCTGATCTCCAGGCCGGCTGCGGCCAGCTGGGCGAGCGGATCTTTCCCAGGGAATTGGACCAGTAGTGAAGCACTCGCCCGGTCTACTCACCCTGCTGTCTGTGCTGCTGGGCTGCGCTTCGGACCCCATCGAAGAGAAGCCCCTGGTCGGCTTTGAGGCCTGCCCATCGCCGCGCCCGCAGGTGTGCACGCTGGATTATCGTCCGGTTTGCGCTCTGCTGGGGAACGGAGAGCGTCGCGAGTACTCCAATGGGTGCTCGGCCTGTGGCGACGAAGCTGTGTCGGGCTTTGTGGCGGGGCCTTGCGCGCAGTAGTGAGCGCTAACTTGCTGCCATTGGCGCTGCAGTTGTTCAATGTGGCGTGGTGGGGTAGAGTGCGCCGCTTTATTGCTGACAACGCCGTTACAGACTTGCGGAGATAACATGACTCTGACCACGCGCATCCTGGTCGCTATGGTCGCCGGCATCGTACTGGGCTCGCTGCTCAACCTTGCCACGGGCGCCAACGTCCTGCCTGCGGCCCTGGAGGGGCTGATAGAGACCTGGCTGGTCGGGGGCCTGTTCGACGTGGTCGGGCGGATATTCGTGGCCTCCCTGAAGATGCTGGTGGTGCCGCTGGTGTTTGTATCACTGGTTTGCGGCTCCTCCTCCCTGGGCAACAACGCCCGCATGGGCCGCATCGCCCTGCGCACAGTCGCGCTCTATCTTTTCACCACGGGGGTCGCTGTTACGGTGGCCCTGACGCTTGCCCTCACCATCAATCCCGGTGAGGGCGTCGAACTGCCCGGCGAAGCCAATTTTGTCGCCAAGGAAGCGCCTTCTATCGCCGATGTTATCGTCGGCGTAGTGCCCTCCAACCCGATCGCTGCGATGGCCAACGGCAATATGTTGCAGGTGATCGTCTTTGCCCTGCTGATTGGGTTTGCCATTACCCGCTCCGGCGAGGCCGGCACGCGCATCTGCCGCTTCTTCCAGGACTTCGAAGTCCTGATCATGAAGATTGTCGCCATGCTGATGCTGCTCGCCCCCTACGGCGTGTTTGCCTTGCTGTCCAAGCTGTTTGCCCACCTGGGATTTGGCGCGATTGTCGACCTCGGCAAGTACTTCCTCACAGTGCTGGGCATCCTCATCTTCCACGGCTTGGTGGTCTATAGCCTGTTGCTGAAAACCCTGGTCGGTCTGCCCCCGTCGGTGCTGCTTTACAAAATGCGCTCGGTCTGGGCCTTCGCTTTCAGCACGTCCTCTTCCGCGGCCACTATGCCGATTACTCTGCGAGCGGTGGAAAGACGGCTCGGGGTGAAGCCCTCCGTTGCCGGTTTCACAATCCCCCTGGGCGCTACGGTGAACATGGATGGCACCGCCATCATGCAGGGGGTAGCGACGGTGTTTATCGCCCAGGTTTACGGCGTCGACCTGTCCATGGGTGACCTGGCCGCAGTGGTCTTGACCGCCACCATGGCCTCCATCGGCGCCGCAGGCGTGCCCGGAGTGGGCCTGATTACGCTGGCGCTGGTGCTGGAGCAAGTTGGGCTGCCGGTGGAAGGTATTGCCATGATTATCGGCATCGACCGTCTGCTGGATATGGTGCGCACCGCCGTCAACGTCACCGGCGACGCCACCGTGTCACTGATTGTCGCGGAGCTTGAGGGCCAGGTAGACAAGACTGTCTTCGGCGACTGGCATGCCGACGTCATGACCGCTGACAACTACAGCACCGATGGCGACCCTGAGCGTCCGTCCTTCCTGGAGCAAATCCAGGAGACCGAGGCTGACACTGAGGAATTGCGGCCGCCGCGGCGAGCCGCCGGGGACGGCTGACCCCTTTCCGCCCGGCGCCTAGGCCGGGCTGATGCTTCCGACTCGTAAGGCCGCTGCCACCTGCTGCGCCACCCGCTTGCCGCTGAGATAAGCCCCGTGCACGGTCTGGTAGTGTGGCGGCGGCGCCGTGGCCTCGCCAGCGAAATACAGCGTGTCGGCGACCGGCTCCGTCAGCAGCCGGCGTCGCCCGTGCCCGCCAGGCCGGGTGATGGAGTAGGATCCCAGGGTGTAGGGGTCACGCACCCAGTCCATAAAGTGGTGCCAGCGCAGCTTGCTCGCCAGGTTCTGTTGGCCACTGGCCTGCTCCAGCCACTGCAGTACGCGGCTGATGCCGGCCTCCGGCCCCAGGCGGCTGAGCTCCTGGGCGGCGGCACCGGTGAACCAGCCCTGTATGGCATTGCCGCCCTTATCCACGGGGTGCGGGAAGTTGAAGCTCACCCGGTCTGCCAGGTCACTCCAGGACCCCGGTGCCGCCTCCGCACCCCAGAAGGGCTCGGAAAACATCATCGGCACCACGACCGCCTGGCCCATTTCAAGGCTGTCGATAGACCGCTGGATGGTATCCGGTATGGCGGGCTGGATCTCCACGCCACCGCTCTTGAGCACACCGATCGGCAGTGTGAGGATCAACTGCCGGCAGGTCAGCGCTGTGGTAACGCCGCTGTACTTGTAGCGGATGCCGGCGAGACCTGGCCGGAAGAAAATGTCGGTCACCACGCTATCCAGCTGGATGCGGCCTTCGATTTCCGCGGCCATGCGTTCGGCCAGGGTGCTGTAGCCGCCAATCACCTGGAAGTCCTCATCGTGCCAATCATCCCAGCGCTCACCGTCCTTGATGACGGCGCGGGCGCTGATGCGGTCGGGCTCTGCTGACCAGCTGAGTGCGTCGGCATAGAGCATTTCCCGTTCGCGTGGGTCCTCGGTCAGGGTCTCAATAAAGGTCTGGTAGGAGACATCGGGGCCGATTTCCGAGGCCAGGGCCTCGCGGGCTTCGGCCTTCAGGGCTCCCAGTCGTTCCCAGTCCTGTGGGCTGTTGTCCAGGAAGCGAAAGGTCGGCTCACCCGTGGCATGGCGTGACCGGGTGGCGATGTCGTAGCGCTTGATCAATTCCCAGGTGGGCGCCTGGCTGCCGTGAATCAGCTGCGCGCCCAGTTCGACGCCGTGGGAGGGCAAAGTCTGGCGGTCGCGCAGGGTCAGCAGGCGGCCGCCTACGCGGTCCCTGGCTTCCAGTACGATGACTTTCAGGCCGGGCCCGGCCTTGCTCAGCAGCTGAGCGGCTGTCATGCCCGCTACGCCTGCGCCGACGATCACCACATCATAGTCTGCGCCCAGTGCGGGCAAAGCGGTTCGCGGACCCAGCAGGCCAAGCCCGCCGGTCGCAACCGCCATTTTCAGGAAATCCCTGCGGCGGTATGGTTGCATTGATAAACCCCGTTCCCTCGGTGTCACTATAGTTTATTCTTGCCTGGCTGCGGCGCTTTATTGTCAATTCGTGAGATCGGTCGTGTATCGCCTCAAATCAATCCACTTTTATCCCCTGAAGTCCGGTCGGGGCATCGAGCTCGATGCGGTCGAACTGGATCGCTTTGGCCCAAAGGGGGACCGGCGCTGGATGCTGGTAGACCCGGTTGGCCGCTTTGTGTCCCAGCGCGAGTATGCCGAGATGACGAAGCTGGTGGCACTGCCGCTGGAGAATGGTTTGCGACTGGCGATGGAAGACCAGGCCGTCGAAGTTCCGACGCCGGCAGACGGGCCGCTGCGAGAGGTGAGCATCTGGGATGACCGGGTAGCAGCGCGGGATGCCGGCCAGGGCGCCGCCGACTGGCTGGAGCATGTGTTTGGCCGCCCCCTGCGCCTGGTGTACATGGCTGAGGACTGCCAGCGGCAGGTGGATACCCACTACGCGCGGCGCGGTGAAACCGTGAGTTTTGCCGATGGCTTTCCGCTGTTGCTGATCTCGGCCAGTGCGTTGGATGAACTCAACAGCCGGCTGACAGAGCCGGTATCGCTGGATCGCTTCCGGCCCAACCTGATAGTAGAAGGCTGCGAACCCCACGCAGAGGACGGCTGGCAGCGGTTGCGAATCGGCGAACTGGAGTTCGAAGTGGCCAAGCCCTGTGCTCGCTGTGCGGTACCGTCCCTGGACCAGCGCAGCGGTGAGAAGCATCCGGAAATCCTGCGCGCCCTGGCCAGTTACCGGCGCGGCGAGGACCGTCAGGTCTACTTTGGCCAGAACCTGCTGTATGCAGAGGCGGGCACGCTCAGGGCAGGCGATAGCGTCGAGGTGCTCGCCTAGGGCGGCTCAATCGCCCTTGAAGCTCGGGTCACGTTTGTCCAGGAACGCCGACACCGCTTCCCGGTGATCGTCCATCTGGTGGCTGATGGCCTGCAGGCTGGCGCTCATATCCAGCAGATCCTTGAGCTCCATGCGTTGTGCGGCTTTCAACAGGCGCTTGGTCATACGCACACCCCGTGGCGGCTTGGCGGCAATCTCCGCTGCAATCGTCCGGGCCCGCGGCAGCAATTCGTCAGCCTCGACCACCTCCATCAGGATGTTGTACTCCAGCGCTTCCTGGGCCTGGATCAGGCGCCCGGTGAGCGTCAGTTCAGCGGCGCGCTGATAGCCCGCCACACGCTGCAGGAACCAGGCCCCGCCATCGCCGGGGATGATGCCCAGGTTGATGAAGGTTTCACCCAGCAGGGTGTTGGGACAGCCGATGCGTATATCACACATATTGCAGAGGTCGAAGCCGGCACCGATGGCTGCGCCGTTGATCGCAGCGATGGTGGGCACCTCGATATCGTGCATGGCCAGCGGGATGCGCTGGATGCCCATCCGGTACTGCTCCTGGATTTCCGCCGCCGCGCCGCCGAACATGCCCGCCTGGTCGCGCATCTCCTTGACGTTGCCGCCGGAGGAAAAGGCCTTGCCGGCGCCGGTAATGATCAGCGCCGAGACTTCGCGGTTGAGGTTGGCCCAGGCTACGGTCTGGACGATGTCGTCTACCAGGCCGGTGCCGGTGAGGGCATTGCGCACGTCGTCGCGCTGAAAGGTCAGCGTGGCCACACGGTTTTCCAGTTCCAGGGTGGCGTCAGTCAGCGTCGGTATCTTGCTCATGGCGGTTCTCTGCGGGTGCTTGGCTAAGGGTCAGGCGGCAAGCTTAGCAGCATCAACCAGGGGGTGCCTGTGCTATGCTTTGCCGCCGTCAAATCCACGGTTTCCAGCATGTCTATCAAAGTCGCCATCGTCCCGGTCACGCCCTATCAGCAGAACTGCAGCGTTCTCAAATGTGAAGCCAGTGGACGCGCCGCGATCGTCGACCCGGGCGGTGATGTCGAGCAGATTCTCGCAGCGGTCGAACAGTTGGACGCCACGGTGGAGAAGATCCTGCTTACCCACGGCCACATGGACCACTGCGCGGCCTCCTCGGAGCTGCGTGAAACGCTGTCAGTGCCAATTGAGGGGCCCGCAGAAGGCGATGCCTTTTGGATAGACAAGCTGCCGGAGTGGTGTCGCATGGCGGGGATGCCGGAGGCGCCGCCCTTCGTGCCCGACCGCTGGCTGCAGGACGGGGATACGGTTACCGTCGGCGAACAGACGTTGCGGGTATTCCACTGCCCGGGGCATACGCCGGGGCACGTGGTGTTCCTGCATGACGGCCAGCGCCTGGCCTGGGTGGGTGATGTGCTGTTCCAGGGTTCCATCGGCCGCACCGACTTTCCGCGCGGCAACCATGCCGATCTGGTCAGCTCGATCCGCGACAAGCTGTTTCCGCTGGGCGATGACATCACCTTCATCCCCGGCCACGGTCCCACCTCGAACTTCGGCCATGAGCGCGCCACCAATCCCTTCGTCGCTGACGAAAACTATGGTTGAGCGTAGCCGTGGCTGACCCTGACGAGGCGCTGCGCGCCGAGTTTCACAGCCAGACCGCCCGCATCACCTGGCACGATCTGCAGCCCCACTACGCGCGTGGCGCTGTGGTGTGGGTGCAGGATGATATGGATCTGGTCGAGGTGGCGATTCAGCTTCGGCGTGACAACAAGGCACAGTTCGAGGCCTGGATTGCCGGCGGCGAGGTGGCCGGCGTTACCGACGAGCTTGCCAGTGCCTGGTATGAGAGCAACCCTGAAGTGTGGGCGGTAGTGGTAGCGCCCTGGGTGCTGGTGCAGGCGGTGGCTGCGCCTAGCGCTCCGTCTTCACCGTCTTGACCCAGTCCCCGGCGCGGGGCTCACCCTTGGGGTAATAGCCGTTCATCAAGCGTAGCTGGTTTTCAGCATCCGGGATGCGGACACCGCGGGCAATGCTGGCCATGGTGTCGCCGGGCTCGGCCTGAATCCACACCATGGTCTGGCGATTCTCAGGCTCGCGCTCGGCGGGTTTTATGGGCCGGAAACTCTGGATTACGGTCAGGAAGTCGCTGTCCAGGGCGGTGAACTCACCGCCGGTGGACTCCCCCTCGAACAGATAGGCCAGGCTGCCGCGGTAGGCCATGGCCAGGCGCCGGTTGCCGCTGTCGTAGGGCGCTACCCCGGTATGTCCGGTCAGCCCTTCCAGTACCAGCGGTTCACTCTGCATCAGGTCCGGCGCGTTCATCTTGTCGGACAGGAACACACTCGGCGTGCTGCCCTTGTCATAGCGCTGCAGGGTCAGCGTGATCTTGCCGCTGCCGTCATCGGCGCTGGTGGTAATGGAGCGGCTGCCGCGCTCCACGCTCCAGCCTTCGGGCACCACGAAAGTGAAGCCCAGCTTGTTGTGGTAGTAGCGATTATCCTCGCGCTCGGCAGGGGCGCTGCTGGCGCCGTAGGTCATTCCTTCCGTGGCACTGCGCCACTCCGCGGTGTCTGGCGGCGCCAGGTCGTAGCGTTGCTCGAGTTCCGCCGCGGTGGCAATCACCTGCTGCAGCCGCTTGTCGTTGCGCGGGTGGGTGGCATACAGGCCGTGATAGGACTGGAACTGGCGGCCCGAGGCCTTGGCGCTGGCCCGCTGGTAGTCCTCCTGGTCCTTGAGCACGCCGATCACGTCCAGCAGGGCATTGGGGTCGTAGCCGGCATTGTGCAGGTACTCCGCACCCTCGCCGTCGGCCTCCAGCTCCATCTCACGGCCGTAGCCGCGCACCAGGCTGGTGCCGTACAGGTTGGAGGCCTGGGCCAGGTCGGCGCTGCCGGTGGTAATCCAGGCCAGCTGCGACAGGAGGCTGTTGGTGGTGGTGGCGGTCTTCTGCCGCACCGCGTGACGGGCGGTGACGTGGCCGACCTCATGGGCCAGCACCGCGGCCAGTTCCTCTTCGTTGTCCAGGTACACCATCAGGCCACGGTTGATATAGATGTAGCCACCTGGCAGGGCAAAAGCGTTGATCTGCTCGCTGTTGATCACCGTGAAGGTGTACTCGATATCCGGGCGGTCGCTGGTCGCCGCGACACGCTGGCCAACTCGGTTTACGTAGTCCTGCAGCGCCTGGTCCGGGTAGGCGGCGCCTTCCTTCATCATCTCTTCGTGGGCTTCGCGGCCGATCTTGATCTCCTGGCTCTCGGACATCAACACGATATTCGTGCCGCCGGTGGCCGGGTTGGAGGCGCAGCCGCTGTTCAGCAGGCCGATGGCGGCCGCCAGTGCGAGGAAAGACGCGCGCTTAGTATTCAGCACTGAAGAACTCCAGGAGCTGGTCACCCAGCCCGTCGCAGGCGGTGCCCTGCACCGGCGCGATGATCGGTATCGGAACCACCACCGCGGGCATGTAGGACTGACCGGAAGCCTGGGTGCTCATGCGCCCCACTTCTTCCTGGTCGGTGAAATCCCAGATCGTGGCCTCGTAATTGCTGTCATTGCCCCAGGTGCCGAAACCGAAGCAGCCCGCGCCGCCCGGGCCGATACCGCAGGTCATGGAGCCGGCGCCGCCGGTGCGAACGGTCTCACCGTCGATCCACACCATGTACTCGGTGTTCAGCTCTGCCAGCTTGTCGCGCACCGGCGGCACATCCATCATGCGCTTGATGTCTGCCGGCCGCAGCGGCGCAGTGCGTGGCTCAAACCAGGGGTAGAGCTGGTTCATGAATTCCAGCTCCGACATCACGGTGATGGTTTCGTCGCGCCTCTGGATATGCTTGCCGACGCATTGGATAAAGTCGGGCTCGGTTTCGTAGTCGCTGGCATGGCGCCGCCCCATGATCACGATAGACGCGTCTCCAACCAGGTCTTCGGCTTCCGGACCCTGGTAGAGCACTTCGTCGACGGTAGAGGTGACACAGCCCTGTAGCAGGCCCAGTGCCAGCAGCGTAGCAGCGGTTTTCGATGTCATAGAGTGTCCTCCTCCGGGCTTGCCGCCCCCAGGTCGGGAATCGTGGTTCCGGACCTCGCCTGCCGTAGCTCATCCATCCAGGTGCGGACCTCGGGAACCCGCGCAAAGTTCATTGCAAAGTTGGCGCCCGCGTCGCGCAGCGCCACCACCGCGGCCATATTCACCGCTGCTTCCGCCGTTTGCAGGAAAGCCGTGGGGGTCTTGCCGTAGGAGGTCATAGACCACTCGGCCAGCAGCTCACCGTCGGGGGCGTACAGCTCATAGCGATAGCGCATCCAGATTTCGAAGACGTTGATCTTGGTGTGATTGGGAATCGAATACTGCAGCTCCTGGACATGCGGTACCAGTACCGCATCCAGGTCTTCATCGATGACCGTGTCTACCCGGTCATCCCGCGGTAACTCGTTCAACAGCACTACCTGGTCAAACATACCGGGCAGCAGGGTGTTGTACATCTCCACCTGCGCCTGGCCGGTGCGCACGATCCAGTCGGTCTCCTCGCGGCTGTCCGCCTCATCGAAGAACTCATGGGCGCGGAACTCCGGGTCGTAGTAGACGCCGATTTTCAGCGGCAGCCTGTCCAGCACCGGGGTGGGGAACTGGCCCTTCACCTCGACCTGGTTGGCGCAGGCCGTCAACAGCGCAGCCGCCAACAGCAGCAGCGCCCGGCCAATAGGGGTTACAGCGCAGAAAGCGCTAACGGAAGTCGTTGAGCCCGACAAAGGTCCCTCCATTCCGATGCGTCAGTTCTCTCATCAGCGTAGCAAATCGGATTCCAGTGGTCTGTAAGTGTCGCTGTCTCGCAAATTGTACCGGGAAGCCCACGGCGTGGATGCGCACCAGGCGATTGCCTTCGTTATCGGCACGGTTTATGCGGTCTACGGTAGTGACTACCTGCTGGATTGATTCACCGGTGAACTCGTCGCCGAACACGTAGACGCTGATCTTCTTATCCGGGGCATAGAAGGTGCGAATCGCCTGGGTGATGCCCTCCACCGGAGAGGAGTTGCTGAATACATTCCAGGTCCGCAGCCGGTCCATGATCACCTTGCGGCGCCCCGGCGTATCTGGAATCCACTGCCCCCGGTAGCGGGAAAACATGTACTGACCCATGTCGTTCATCACCTGGATGCCCTTCACCTCCGGGTAGATGCTCAGCGTCGCCTCGAATTCCCGCAGCATGCGATCCCAGCTATAGGAGAACATGGAGCCCGAGGTATCGATCACAAAGATGATGTACTCACTGTCCACGGGGATGCCGCCGATCAGGTTGTTCTTGCTCTTGTACTCCTGGCCCAGCAGGCGCTTCATCTCCTCGCTCAGCTCCTGGCGCGCCACCGCCAGTTGGGTTTCGATGATGTCGTTGGAGTTGGTCTGCACCGCCAGCGCGTCGTGCTGTGATTTCACCGCCGCCAGGCGGCCCCGCAGGATAGCAATACGCTCCTCGTTCTCCGACAGCTGTTCGTGCTTGGCATTGAGGTCGCGGTTGAGGATGTGAGTTTCGCCCCGCAGCTCAAACAGCTGTTCCTGCAGGGCGGCGATTTTCCCCTCCAGATTCACAGCGGAGGCCTCAATGATTTGTGGCTGCACCGTCTTGGTAATCATCAGCAGCAGGATTACCGCCCCGAAGCCACAGCAGATCACGTCCAGGAAGGACAGGCCAAACTCCTCGGTGCCGCGCCGCTCTTTCCGCATCAGGGCCAGTCCTCCGCCGGGCTCAGGAAGGAGCCTGAGGTCATCTGCGCCAGCTGCCAGTAGGCCGAGGCCGCCATCGGGTCACCCTCCATGGGCGCGAGGATCACGTTCACCGGGATTGAGGCGGGCAGCATGCCGATGGCGCGTTCAAACAGGCGCATCCGCTGGCGGCCGTTGATGGTGTTGCCCTTGGGCGCGGTGGCCCCCTGGGTCGGCAGGCCGTCCGTGATCAGGAAGATATTGTCCGGCATAGGCGTCATCTCGATCGCAGTCTGGAAGGCGTTTTCCAGGCTGGTGCCCCCACCGGGCACCAGTTCATTCAGTGCGGTGACCACCGAGTCCAACTGCTCCTGGTCACCCACATCCAGCCAGCTACCTTCGGTGCCCACCAGCACCGGGTTGGCCTCGGTGTTGAAGGCGTAGACCTGGTACTGGCTGCTCACCGGCAGCTGGGCGGTAAGCCAGTCCACGGTATCCACGGCCCGTCGCCACTTGACGGCCTCGCGCTTGACCGGCTCGCGCATATTCCTTAGACGAATAATATTGACCAGTTCCTCAGCCAGCATGCTGGCTGAGCTGTCCAGCAGGATCATGATGTTGCGGCCGCCGAGGTTGAGACCGGTGAGATACTGGCGGTTGCCGTCGCCCACATAGGTGCGGGCATTGACGCCGCCGGTGTCTTCGCTGGCGGCCTTCAGTTTTTTGACCTCGTCCTCCAGCTGCTGGATTTCGGCCTTGAGCGTCTCAATCTCGCTGCTGTCGGTGAAACCGTCCCGCTCCATGGATTCCACCTGGGCCTGGTACTGCTCGAGTTCTTCACTGATGCGAGTCGCGAGGCCCTGGGCCTCGACAATGTCGTAGTCCACCTCTGAAAGGGTGTTGCGCAGCTTCACCAGGCCTTCCTTGCCCTCCAGCACCTCTTCTTCCAGCAGGTTGGCCTCGGACATCAGGTCGGCATTGAGTTCCTCGGTTTCTGCGACGATGGCGTGGTCGATGATCAGAAACACCAGTATCACGGCGCCGAAGCCGCAGGACATGATGTCCAGGAAGCTCAGGTTGAATGTGCTTGCCTTGCGTTTACGTGCCATCGTCCCGGGTGATGCTTACTCCACGCTGTCCCTGACCAGCCGCCAGGCGGTGCCATCGGGTAGCTCCAGGCGGTCGCCATCGACGAGCTCTAGCGCCTGCTCCAGCCCCTGGCCATTGATGACCAGTGGCGGCCCCGACAGCGGCTGGATGTGAATCGAGCCGTTGTTGAACTCCATTTGACAACGACTTGGGGCAATTTGCTCAACCGGCGGTGGTGCAGGAACAGGCTCGGGTTCGGGCGCCGCCGGTGACGCCGGCGCGGCGCCGGCACTGGCGGGCAGGCTGGTGATAAAGCGAATTCCTGAGGCATCCGCCAGCACCTGCTGCTGGTGCTTGTCGATGCCGCCGCTGACCGCGTCGGGCTCGCACTGCCGGGCGCCGGGCAGCTTGTCCATCAGCGCCGGCAGGCCAAACAGGGTCGGCCCCAGGAATACCTGGGCGTCCCCGCTGGACAGAGTGGGTAGCAGTCGCTGGTAGTGGCTCTCGCAGGCCTGGGCCAGGCTGGCGCGCTCGACCCGGGCCTGGCGCCCATCCAGGTCGACATTGGTCTCGCTGGCGCCCAGCAGCTTGCGCAGGATGCCCGGCAGCGCGTCAAACAGGGCCTGCTCGTCACGGGCCGAATGCCGCGGATCAAAGCGGGTCTGGCGAATAAACGCCTCGGCTACGGCCCGGGCCAGGGTCTCCTGGATCGCGAGCCAGCCGCTGCCCGGGATAGGCACCATATTGTCGCGTACCAGCTGGCCCGCTTCGAAGCGCATGCCGGTCAGCAGAGCCTGGTTCAGTTGCAGCTCCACGTGCCAGTTGTAGCCGCTGACCGCCTGGCCGGCGGTGGCCGCCACCGCGCGGTCTACCAGGCCCGCCACAGAGAACGGACACTGCTCAACAATACCCAGCAGCAGGGCGAGCTGGTCGTGTTGCAGGCTGCCGGGAGCGGCCAGCACCAGGCTGTCCGGGCGGCCGCCGGCTTCGTGTATGGCCAGTAGATGTGAGTGCACCAGGTCGGCGGTATGACGCCCGGAACCGAAGGCCGGGGTCAGTGGTTCGGTGTCCAACTGCGACCAGTAGCGGTGGTTGATCTGCCGCGGGTGCAGGCGCGCTTCATCACGGGCCGCCTCGCCAAAACGATAGCCGCTGCCGTCCAGCAGGGCGTAACCCGGGCTGGCAAGGGCCAGTTCGGTATTGCGCCAGAGCCCCAGGGAGGCGTCATTGATATCGAGGACGCTTATCGCCATCTCAGTGCACCGTCAGGTGGCGCATCAGGCGCTTGTCGCAGTAGCGCTGCGCCCCCAGTACCAGTCGCTCCTGGGAGAGCTGCAACTGGTGCAGGCAGAACATGATGATGATGCTCAGTACCAGCGCTACAAAAGTACTGTTGAAGGCCACGCCGAGGCTGGCGGTTACGCCGCTGATATCGCCCTCCACGGCCTCGTAGGCCTGGCCCAGGGCATCACCGATACCGCGCACGGTGCCGATAAACCCGATGGACGGGATCGCCCAGGCGATATAGCGCACCATGGAAAGCTCCGAATCGAGGCGATCCGACTCTCCCTCACACTGTTCGCGAATGGTGTTGGAAACCGCGGGAATGCTCGAGGTGGTGGCGAAGCGTTGCAGGGCGGCCAACAGGGTGCGCGGCAGCAGGAAATCCTGGGTTTTCTCATCCAGCGCTTCCAGAGAACGCGAGTACTCTCGCGCATCCTCGGGCAGGATGCTGGTGCCGGCGGGCACGTCCACCAGCCGCTGGGCCAGCAGCTGCTGCTCATCCATCACCCGGCGCGCCTTGTAGCCCATGATCGCCAGTGCCCACAGCAGCAGGATGAAGCAGGCTTCCTGCTCGAGGTCGCGAATCACCACGTAAATTGAGCGTTGCGGCACAAAGTCAGCGCCGGACGCCAGCAGCTCCGCCTGGGCCAGCAACACCGCATCAGCGCTGGGCCGGATCAGGCCAACGTAAACCGCGTGCACCAGGATCACAATGATTAACAGAGCGAAGAGCTGAAACACGAATTCGGAGGAAAGGCGCAATTTCATTCGGTGGTCCTGGGCTTAGATATCCACGGGGAAGGACACGGACAGGTCTTCTGAGATCTGCTCGCTGGCCTCATAGTCAAAGGGGTCTTCGTTCTCGGCGGGCGCCGGCTCGGTGGCCGCTGCCGCTGGCTCCGGGGTGGTGGTTTCACCATCCTGCTCGGTGCCTGGCGGCTGCTCGGGCGGGTTCTGCTGCTGCGCCGCTACCGGCAGGGCGAGCAGCAACAAGGCCACGGAGATCGTGCAAAGGCCGCCATGGGCCATATCAGCCGCTGTCTTCACTGTGCTTCCTCGGCAAAACGAGCGACTCGAAATCCTACGTCATCCCGGCCCCGTTGCCCATAATCACGGAACGACAGGCGCAGCTCAGTCACCGTGCCGTGAGCCCAGCTGGCGCCGCGTATGACGTTGTTGCTGCCGGTCTGCGCGCCGAGGGGGTCTTTCTGGGACATGCCAGAGGATTCCGACAGGGTGTAGATGTCGTGCACCCACTCGGCGACGTTACCACCCATGTCGTAGAGCCCGTTGTGGTTGGCGCGGAAGCTGCCGGTGGGCGCCGAGGTCGGGTGACCGTCGTTGTAGTTGCTGACGATGCGGCCGGTAATGTACGAGCTGCTGGTGTCGGCATAGTTCTCCAGCACTTCCGGCGGTGGGAAGCTGTCGCCCCAGGGGTACTTGAGCAGGGCGTCGCCCTTGACCCGGGCCGCCCAGGCCCATTCCGCCTCACTGGGCAGGCGATAGCCGTGGGACTGCTCGTTAAAACCGATGACCCGGTTGTTCTTGGTCTTGTAGAACAGCGGCAGGCCCTCCTGCTCGCTGAGCCAGTTGCAGTACAGGGCGGCCTCTTCCCAGCTGACCGAGGCCACAGGCTGGCTGTCCCGGTTCAGGGTGTTGCCTTCCACCAGGCCGGAATTGTGCTCGGCATTGAATTTGCGGAACTCGGCGTTGCTGACTTCGTGAGTGCCGAGATAGAACATCCGGGTGACGGTGACCGGTCGCAGCACCTCGTTGGCCCGGCGGCCGGGTTCACGCCGCGAGGCGCCCATGCTGAAGGTGCCGGTGGGCGTGAACAGCTTCAGGGTCTGGCCGGCGGGGCTGGTGACGGTGGGCTTCAGGTCCGCCAGGCGCGCTTCCTTGTCGGTCAGCAGGGTGACCGGGATTACCTGGGCTATCCCCGGCCGCGGTGTAAAGCGCTGGCGGTAGCTGCGGTGCCCGGCCAGCCGTACTTCCAGCCCCTGCTCGAAAGCTGGCAGCGACAGCGTCTGGCTGCCGCGGCCCTGGGAGACGCCGTCGACGAAGATCTCGGCTTCCGCCGGGCGCACGCGCACCTGCACTTCGCCGAGTCGCGGTTGCAGGCGCAGCGTCAACTCCTGCTGCTCTT
>JANQIO010000205.1 GCA_028282105.1 Halieaceae bacterium
GCCGCCGTTGACGTTGGTCTTCTCATGGGGGAAGCCTGTATCCTGCAGCCAGGCCATGGGCACCGAGGCGAAGGCCTCGTTGATTTCCACCAGGTCGATGTCCTCGAGCCGCATGCCACTCTTCTTCATGGCGTACTCGGTAGCGGGGATGGGCGCTGTCAGCATCCAGATCGGGTCGGCGGCGCGCACGCTCATATGAGCGATGCGAGCGCGGGGTGTGAGGTCGTAACGCCTGAGCGCCTCCTCGGAGACAATCAGCATCGCGGATGCACCGTCACAGGTTTGCGACGACACCGCTGCTGTAATGGTGCCGCCCTCGGCGAGGGGTTCCAGCTCCGCCATTTTTTCCATCGAGGTCTGGCGGGGAGTTTCATCCATTTCCACGCCCTCCAGCGGCAGGACCTCGCGATCAAAACGCCCTTGCTCTATGGCGCACAGCGCCCGGGTATGGGACTCCAGGGCGAAAGCTTCCATGGCCTCGCGACTGATCTCCCACTTGTCGGCAATCATCTGCGCTGAGTTGAACTGGGACACCGGCACGTCACCGTAGCGCGCCGTCCAGCCCTGGGAGCCCGAGAACGGATCCGAGAAACCCAGGGGTTCCGCTGCCAGCATCGCCGAGGAAATCGGTATCGCGGTCATCGTCTGTACACCGCCGGCGATCACTACATCATTGATACCAGACATCACCGCCTGGGCCGCAAAGTGCACCGACTGCTGCGAAGAGCCGCACTGGCGATCGATGGTGGTGCCCGGCACCTCCTCTGCCAGGCCCGCCGCCAGCCAACAGGTGCGGGCGATGTCGCCGGCCAGCGGGCCGATGGTATCCACACAGCCGAACATGACGTCGTCGTAATCGCTGTCGGGAATGGCGTTGCGCTCCACCAGTGCGCGCAAGACGTGGGCGCCGAGATCCGCCGCGTGCACGTGGGCCAGGCCGCCGCGACGGCGACCGGTCGGGGTGCGGGCGGCATCGACGATATAAGCTTCAGGCATTGACGGATTCCTCTGTGATCATGGGCGCTCAGAACGTGGCGCCGGCGCCGATTGGCAGCTTGTCTTCAAACAGCGCCTCGCTGATGCGCTGCTTGTGAAAGCCGGTATCGCCCCAGGCGCCGGCCAGGGCCCAGGCCTTTTTCATGTAGATATGCAGGTCCACTTCCCAGGTATAACCCATGGCGCCGTGGGCCTGGATGCAGTTCTTCGCCGCCAGCGCCGCCGCTTCACAGGCCGCCAGCTTGGCCTGACTGACATGCAGGGCCGCCTGCGGGTGTCCACTGGCCAGCGACCAGGCCGCCCGGTACACCGGCGCCCGCGCATACTCCAGTCGCACCGCAACATCGGCCATGTGGTGTTTGACCGCCTGGAAGGCACCCACCGGCTTGCCAAACTGTTTGCGCTCTCCGGTGTAGGCTACCGCCAGATCCACCATGCGCTGGGCCAGTCCCAGGGATTGGGCAGCAGCACCCAGCGCGCCGCGGTCGCGAGCGGCAGCTATGGCCGCGCTACCCGCTATCGGGTCGCCCTCAGCAGGGAAGTGGGTACTAAACAGCCGTCGTGAAGGATCAACCGATTCGTTGGCGCGCAGTTCGGCGGTATCGGGGTTCACAAGATAGAGCCGCTCATTCTGCTCCAGCAGCAGAAGCTGGGCGCGGTCACCATCCTCTACCCAGCCGCCGAGGCCAACCAGAACCAGAGCATCCCCCGCCGCCACTCTGGGCAACCAGGTGGCGGCCGGCTCGCCGCCGATATCCCTGAGTGTGGGCACAGCGACCAGGGCCGTGTGCACCAGCGGCTCGGGCAGGGCTACATAGCCACACTCTTCGGCGAGCAGGACGAAGTCGAGTTCATTCATGCCGAGTCCGCCGTGGGCTTCGGGCACCGTGACGCCGGTGAGGCCCAGCTCGACAAGCTGATCCCACACGGCAGCGTCGGGGTCACGCTCCCACAGGGCGCGGACGCGCTCCGGTGTGACTTCGCTGCGCAGGAAATCACGCACGGAATCGCGGAACAGGCGCTGGTCTTCAGTGAAATCAAAGTGCATCAGCGCGGCATCCCCAGCATACGTTCAGCGATGATGTTGCGCTGAATCTCGTTGGTACCGGCATAGATCGGCCCGGACTGCGCAAACAGCCAGCCATCGAGCCAGCCGCCGACATCGCCGGCGTCCGGTGCGTGGGGCCACAGCTCCGCCCGCGCGCCAAGAATGCTCATGGCGGTGGCGTGCATGGCCTGGTCCAACTCCGACCAGAATATCTTGTTGGTGGAAGCCTCAGCGCCGATCTTGCCGCCCGCCATCATCCGGCAAGCTGTCTGGTAGGTGGTCAGGCAGTAAGCCTCCGCGTCCAGCCAGGCCTGCATCACCGCGGCCTTGACCGCCGGATCGCGGTCAGCGGCCTCGCGATGCGTGGCGTACAGCTCCACCAGTCGGCGCGCGGTTTCCTGGAAACGCGCCGGCGAGCGCAGCAACAGGCCGCGCTCAAAACCCGCCGTCGCCATTGCCACCGACCAGCCCTCGCCCTCTGCACCCAGGCGGCAGTCCACCGGCACGCGCACGTCGTCGAAAAAGATTTCTGCGAACCCCGGCAAGCCGTCGAGCTGGGGGATGGGTCGCACTGTGATGCCAGGCGCATCCAGCGGCACCAGGATAAAGGTGAGGCCGCGATGCCGCTCCGACTCGGGATCGGTGCGGAACATCCCGAAACACCAGTCCGCCCACACCGCACGGGTCGACCAGGTCTTCTGGCCGTTGATCACGTAATGATCCCCGTCCAGCTCTGCCCGCGAGCGAATCGCCGCCATATCGGAACCCGCATTCGGCTCCGACCAGCCCTGGCACCAGATCTCCTCACCGGTGGCCATCTTCGGCAGGAAGCGCGCCTTCTGCGCCTCGGTCCCATACTCCATCAGGGTGGGCCCCAGCAGAAAAATGCCGTTCTGGTTCACCCGCAGCGGCGCCCCGGCCCGGTAATACTCCTCCTCAAAAATCAGCCACTCGATCAGGTCACAGCCACGCCCACCCAACTCCTCGGGCCAGGTCACCATGCCCCAGCGACCCTCATTGAGCTTCGCCTCCCACTCACGGTGCTGCCGGAATCCCTCCTCGGTATCGAAACTTTCCAGCTTCTCCTCCGGCACGTTGGCCTCCAGCCACACTCGTGCCTCATGTCGAAACCCTTGTTGCTCTTCTGTAAACGTGAGGTTCATGGTTGGCTTCCGGGACGCGGCTCAATCAATGGATAGGCTTTCACGAGACACGCCGTAAACCCGTCCCTGGGGGCTCGGAGGGCGGGGGGCCGCCCCCGACATCCATGTCGCCTACGGTCTCGTGAAAGCCTATCCATCGCTCGATCCGCTCCAGCCACATTGAAGTTCGAGGAGCAGGGTCTTTCTGCGTCAGTGCGTAGCCCGTCAGGACTGGATGCCAGATTCGTGAGCGAAAGAGTGGGGGGCGGTCGATGTGTGACGGGTGTTTCCAAGACCGTGGCGCGCATGGACGCGCCGCACCGGCGGACCGGCCCCGAGCCCCCAGGGACGGGTTCACGGCGTGTCTTGGAAACACCCTTCACATAGCGACCGCCAACGCGGAGCTCGCTATCCAAAATGCCAAGCACAGGGCTATTCATCGAACTTGGCGTCCCGCTTCTCGACGAAGGCGTCTCGGGTTTCCTGGGAGTCCGGGTAGGTGTAGGCCTCGTAGGTGAAGCCCTGCTCCCAGCGGTATTTGTCTTCGAGGTGGCCGTCCTCAATGCCAGTGAGCGACTCCTTGGCAATGCGCACCATCACCGGTGATTTGGCAGCGATTTTGTCGGCAATCTCACGGGCCGTCGCCATCAGGGCATCGCGCGGTACCACGCGTTCGATGGCGCCCAGTCGATAGGCTTCCTCGGCGTCAATGAACTCGCCGGTAAAATACATGTAGCGCACCTTCTGCACCGGGAACAGGCGCTGAAGGTGGGCGCCGCCGCCCATGGCGCCGCGGTCGATTTCCGGCACGCCAAAGCGGGCGCAGTCAGAGCAGATCACGATGTCGGCGGCACCTGCCATGCCAATGCCGCCGCCCAGCACGAAACCGTGCAGCGCCACGATGACGGGCTTGGGATTGCGGTGGATCGCGCGGAAGGTTTCGTAGTTGCCGCGATTGACGTCGAGAATTTTCGAGTAGTCGGCGGCCAGCTCCTTGATATCGACCCCGGCACAGAAACCCTTGCCCTCGCCGCCGATGACGATCGCGCGTACCGCATCGTCGGCGCCCAGGGCATCTAGTTCGCGGGCAATGGCAAACCAGCCGACGCTGTCGAAGGCGTTGACCGGGGGATGGTCGAGCACCATGACGGCGACGCCGTCGCTGATAGTGGTAACAAAGGGTGTACTCATGCGGGTGTCTCCGACGGGGCGAGTGCGGCCAGCCGTGCTTCGGCCTCAGCTACGATTTGCGTTATCAGTTGCTCACAGCTTGGCAGCGAGTCGATGACGCCAGCCACCTGTCCCGAAGGCAACACGCCTTCGCCGGGCCGGCCATCGACCATGGCGCGCTGGATAATCATCGGTGCATTGGCCGCCATGATGGCCTGGGCGGCGGTCAGGCCATCGTCCCGCTGCATGGCCAGGGCGGACTTCAACAGACCGAACAGGCTCGCGCCGGTGTGCTTACGAAAAGCCAGGCCGTTGCGGACGGCCAGCCACAGCTTGGTGGCGGGACCAGCGCGTTCCAGCCGGCCCAGCACTTCATTGGTGATCATGCGCTGCGGCAGTCCGTCCATTGCCGTTGAGCGAATGATGGCGCCCGGATCCTGGCAATCGAGATAGGCCTGCAACGTTGCCTCCGGCACCGGGCTGTCACTGGTCAGCAGGAAGCGCGTGCCCATGGCAATACCGTCCGCGCCCCAGGCCATCGCTGCCACCAGACCGCGCCCGTCCTTGAAACCACCCGCTGCAGCCACCGGCACTTTGTCTGCCACCGCCTCGACGACCTGCGGCAGCAGGACTGTGGTGGGTATCGCGCCGGTATGGCCGCCGCCTTCCCCGCCCTGCACGGTCACGGCGTCGGCGCCCAGCTCCACGGCTTTGATGGCGTGCTTGGGAAGCCCCACGGTAGGCATACACACCACGCCGGCCTGTTTGAGCTTGCCGATAAACTCGGGGCCGGGGGAGCGCGAATAGCTCACCGCGCGTACACCGTGCCTGATCACCAGGTCCACGATGTCAGCGGCATTGGGCTGGTACATATGGAAATTGACGCCAAAGGGCGCATCGGTAAGCGACTTCACCGCCAGGATGTCCGCCTCGATTTCCTCCGGCGGGATGGTGGCGCCGGCCAGAAAGCCAAAGCCGCCGGCATTGCCAGTAGCGGCCACCAGCTTAGGGTCGGCCACCCAGCCCATTGCAGTCTGCACGATGGGATAGCGGCAGCCGAGCAGCTCTGTCAGGCGGGTATTGAGCATGCTTAGCTTCTATCCCCCGCGGGATTGTCTTTGATCTGCGCCGCACGCTGGTTGTGCGGGTCCATGGCGGCGATGATCGCCAATTGCTCCGCTGTCGGCGCCGCAGTCACCGGCACGTCACCGTCGATATGCAGGGGAAAGCCGGTATTCTCCTGTACCTGCTCGGCGCTGATACCGGGGTGCAGGGACACCAGCCTTGCCTGATGCCCGGGCCCGCCGAAATCCATCACGCAGAGGTCGGTGATGATCAGGCGGATATCCACGGCATCCAGGCTGCGGCCGCGTGGCAGCCGCTCCGGGTTGTAGCCTATGGAAGAGACGAAGTCGCACTCGCCGTCGACAAACACCCGGGTACTGTGGGCCGGCACAAAGAAACTGTTGGGGTGGCTGATGGAGTTGCCGGGGAAACCCCGGGCGCCGAGCATCATCACCTTGGGTTGTTGGTAACTGCCTCCCAACGCCGAGGTGTTGGACTGGCCAAATCGATCTACCTGGGTTGGGCCGAGCATGGCGTGGCGTTTGCCGGACCAGACGTTGTCGAAGATCCGCGAGAATCCCATCCAGCTCTCATTGGCCTGGCGGAAACCCTCGGGGCGCTGACCCAGCGGGTTGGGCTCGGCCAGCATAAAGGCCTCCGAGTCGGTCATCATCAGGTCGGTGTTACAGGTTTTCATAGCGAGGCTGGCGGCCAGGCGGGGAATGACCCCAATGCCGGTGGCCAGTACTTCTCCGTCGCCCTCGAAGGCGCGCGAAGCGGCGCAGATACACAGTTCAGCAAGGCTGTAAGTCATGGGGCCTCCTCAGTACACCGGCAGTGGCAGCTGGCGAATGGCGTCCAGGCCACCCACCGCGGCCTGGTAGTCGGCCTCGCTGGCGCCAAGGTATTTATCGGCATAGCCGGCAAAGCCGGCCTCGTCCTTCGCATAGCCGGCGTACTCCTTGAAATGCGCCACATCGAAACCGTACAACGGGCTGCAGGAAGCCGGATGGGCGCCACCGGGCAGGTGCACCACGCCGGTGGTGGCGGCGCGCTCCCAGAACACCAGCCGTGCCTCGGCGGGATCGGCGAAGAAGTCGCTGTCCACCAACTCGTCGCAGGACACGAAGGTCTTGTCGGCAGCGCGGGCAAACATGTCATCCATATAGTGATCGGGCCCGGCGATCTGGCAGATGCCACGGGCGTCGGCCCGGTCGACGTGGATCAGGCTGGCGTCGAGTTTGAGGGCAGGCACCGCCACCCACTCCCGGTCGTCATAAGGGCTGTCCACCAGCTTCAAGGCGGGATTCACCTTGACGATATCTGTGCCCAGTCCCACTTCGGTAGGGATAAAGGGCAGGCCCCAGGCCGCGGCGCGCAGACCCAACAGCATCATGCCCTCATCCATTTCCGCCACCTCGATGGTTCCGGCCTGGCGCGCCTGGCGGAAGAACGGCTCCAGGGGGATGAAATCCAGGGAGACAAAGGCGAACACCAGCTTCTTCACTTTGCCGGCCGCACACAGCATGCCGACGTCGGCGCCGCCATAGGACACGATCGTTAAATCCCTGAGGTCGGAGCGAAGCATCTCTCGCACCAGCGCCATGGGTTTGCGGCGCGGCCCCCAACCACCGATGCCGACCGTCATGCCGTCCTGCAGTTGCGCGACAACGTCGGCCGCCTCCATCAGCTTGTTCATAAGGTTCGGTCCTGCTCTATGATCCGGCTCATCCGGTAGTCGTGTTTCACAAAGTTCACGCCCAGGGAGCTCTCGGTGCCACGCACCCCCGCCAGGCTTGCGACATGTTTGTGGACGAAGCGCGCCAGGTGTTCGGTGTTGCGCACCATGGTGATACCGAGGATGTCGTAGCGCCCCATCATCAGCCCCACGAAACCAAACTCCTTCATGGCCGCCATCTGTCTGGCCACGGCGGGCGCCAGCTCACTGCGCTCCACTGCTACCCACACATAGGCGATGGCGGCGCCCCGGTAGCGGTCGATATTGGTGACCGCGGTAATGCGAATCTGCCGCTCTTCCTGCATGCGCTTGATGCGCGAGCGCACGGTGCCCTCGGTCACCCCGATCTCATCGGCAATCTGCCGATTGCTGGTGCGCGCATCTTCCCCCAGGTGCTCCACAATCCGCCGATCCACCCCATCCAACACCGGCCTGGCACCACCGTATTCGCGGCCAGCCGAATCAGCGATGCCACTTGTATTCATTGCCGAAGCGGAGGAAGTCGGTGGGTGTGCCCCTCCAAAGGTGTTATTGGCTGGATCTCTAGCGGTTTTATGAAAAGGCACGGAGTCGGGCTGGTTCTTAAGCACATCCACTGCCAGGGAAGACGACACCCGCTGCACGCCGGGCAGTTCGGCGAAGCGACGGAAAATCAGCTCTGCCATCGCCGACTGGTCCTCCGCCACCACCAGGGTTTCGATATCGCAGCTACCGATGACCACATTGATAGAGAACACTTCCGGGAACCGCGCCAGGGCCTCGGCCACCTCCAGCGGCGCACGACCGTCTACCGTCAGCCCCACCGCCAGCATCATCTGGTAGCCGGCGGCGCGGAAGTCCGTCACCGCCACCACGCGCATGGCGTCGCTCTGCTCCATGCGGCGAACACGGGTACGGACGGTGGCCTCGGTGATTCCCAGCTCGGCGGCGATGGCGCGATACGCCATGCGGCCATCCCTGCGCAGCAGCTCTACGATGCGCTCGTCGGTGTCGTCCAGTTCGATGGCGGCGTTCATGCTGACAGGCGTTCCCGCAGCTCGGTCTTGAGCACCTTACCGGCGGCGTTCACCGGCAGGCTGTCCACAAAGTGCACGGCCCGCGGTACCTTGTAGTTGGCCATGGTTTCCTTACACCAGGCCAGCAACGCCGCCTCCTCCAGGCCGGCGCCAGGGCGCAAAACGACGAAGGCACAGGCCACCTCGCCCATGCGCTCGTCCGGCATACCAATCACCGCCGCCTGGCCGATGGCCTCATGGGAGCACAGCTGGTTCTCGATCTCGGCGGGATAACAGTTGAAGCCACCGACAATAAACATATCTTTGATACGGTCGGTGATATCCAGGTAACCATCGGCATCCATCACCCCCACATCGCCGGTCTTCAGCCAGCCATCGCCGGTGATGGTGTCGGCGGTGGCCTGCGGGTTGTCGAGGTAGCCCTGCATCACGTTGTAGCCACGCACCCATATCTCGCCGGGCTCGCCGGCGGGCAGGCCCTTGCCGTCGCCATCGACGATACGAATCTCCACACCTTCCATGGCGCGACCAGAGGTGCCGGAAATGATCTCGGCGGGGTCGTCCGGCCGGCAGATGCTGACGGTGCCGCAGCTCTCGGTCAGCCCGTAGGCGGTGACCACGGTTTCAAACGCCAGCTCACCACGCATGCGATTCACCAGTTCCACCGGCACCGGCGCCGCACCGGTGACGGCCAGCCGCAGGCTCGACAGGTCGTAGTGCTCGCGGCTCGGGTGCGCCAGCAGCGATTGGTAGATCGTGGGCGCGCCGGGCAACATGGTCACCCGGTCCCG
Organism: Halieaceae bacterium; assembly: GCA_028282105.1. Taxonomy (GTDB): domain Bacteria; phylum Pseudomonadota; class Gammaproteobacteria; order Pseudomonadales; family Halieaceae; genus JANQIO01. The sequence continues at coordinate 8,967 of JANQIO010000205.1, forward strand.
CTCAATCTGCGCCATCACGGCATCCAGGTCGAAGCTCAGCACCGGCAGGATCAGGGCGCCGCGCAAGATGGCAGACAGCCAACCGGCCTTGTAGCCGAAGGCATGGAAGAAAGGATTGATGATCAGGTAGTTGTCGTCGCTGCGCAGGCCGACGGTGCCACTCCAGGTCTCGAAGACCCGGATATTCTGGCCGTGGGTGGTGACCACACCCTTGGGTGCGCCGGTGGTGCCGGAGGTGAAACCGATATCCAGGACGTCATCGGGCGTGACCTCGGCGACCCGCTCATCCACCTCAGCGTCAGCCACTGACTCGCCGCGGGCGAGGAAGGCCTGCCACTCCCCGGCCGCATCGCGCTCCGTTGCGTCCTGGCGCAGCAGGACAATGCCCTGCAGGTGGGGCAGGGATTCTCCCGCCAGCATGGCCGGATAGTCCATATCGAGGAAGGTACCGACGGTGAACAGCAGCTTCGCCCGACTCAGGTTCAGGGCATAGGCCACCTCGGGCCCCTTCCAGCGGGTATTGATGGGTACCAGGGTAATGCCGAGAGACTGGGCGCCAATGGCAGCGAGAATCCACTCATGGATATTGGGGGCCCAGATGGCGATACGGTCACCGCGTACAAGGCCGGCGGCGAGGAATGCGGCGGCCGAGCGCCGCCGCAGCCGATCCAGCTCAGCAAAACTGAGTTCAAGATCGCCCTCGCGTAGCGCTGTGCGCTCGCCGTGCTCAGCCGCCGCCGCGGCGACAATGCCCGGCAGCGTTTTCCACTCAGTCTGTTGCTCAGAGGGCGAATTCGACATAGCGACGACGCTTCCAATGACAATCGACGGGACTCATCCGCTCACTATAGTCATCGAAAACGTGGCAAACAACCGGTATGCGTAGAATTCTGGTTTAAATTCTACGAATATTGCCAGTTGTTCTATTGCCGATCGTTCTAAGGCTCTGCCGGGTTATTCCCCCGGCGTCATCAAGCCTCGGGAAAGGCGAAATCCTTGAAGATTTCCCGCAGCTCCACTTTCTGAATCTTGCCGGTGGCGCCATGGGGCAGCTCATCGACAAATTCCACCGCATCGGGAATCCACCACTTGGCGATCTTGCCCTCGAGGAAGCCGAGCATCTCCTCCGGAGTCAGGTCCTCGCCGCCCTTGTCGCGCACCACCACCAGCAGCGGCCTTTCGCTCCACTTGGGGTGGTAGCGGCCTATCACCGCGGCCTCTGCCACCTTGGGGTGGCCGACGGCGGCGTTCTCGACGTCAATGGAGCTGATCCACTCCCCGCCGGACTTGATCACGTCCTTGGTGCGGTCGGTGATGGCCATGTAACCGTGCGGATCGATGGTGGCAACATCACCCGTCTCGAACCAGCCCTCATCGGCGTGGGCGTCACCGGCATCCAGCTTGAAATAGCCGGAGCAGATCCAGGGGCCCCGCACCTTGAGGGAGCCAAAGGCCTCTCCGTCCCAGGGCAGTTCATTGCCCTCCTCGTCGGTGATCTTCATTTCCACACCGAACACCGGACGGCCGGCCTTAAGGCGCTGCCTGCTCCAGTCTTCGCCGCCCATCTCGGCCACTTCCGGGGTCGGCGCATTGACGCTGCCCAGCGGGCTCATCTCGGTCATGCCCCAGCCAACCCGGGTCTCGACACCGTGGCTGTCGAACTCCTCCATCACCGACAGCGGGCAGGCAGCGCCGCCCACGATGATGCGCTTGAGGCTTTCGATGCTTTCGCCGGACTCACGCAGGTGGGCCAGCAGGTTGAGCCAGACGGTCGGCACACCAGCGGACATGGTGATCTTTTCTTCGTTGATCAGCCTGGTCAGCTCGGCGCCGTCGCCCATCTTCGGACCCGGGAACACCAGCTTGGCGCCCACCATCGGGCAGGCGTAGGGCGTGCCCCAGGCGTTGACGTGGAACATGGGCACGATCGGCAGCACGGTTTCCGAACTGGACAGGCCCATCACATCCGGCCACACCGAGGCAAAGGCATGCAGCAGGGTGGAACGGTGGGAGTACAAGACACCCTTGGGATTGCCGGTGGTGCCGGAGGTGTAGCACAGGGCGCAGGCATCGCGCTCATCCAGTTCCGGCCAGTCAAACTCGGTGCTCTGGCCTTCCAGCAGGGTTTCGTAGCAGTGCACGTTGGCGAGGCTGGTCTCGGGCATATGCTCAGCCGAGGTCAGCACCACCCAGCCTTTCACGCCCGGGCAGTGGGCGGCCACGCCTTCGATGATGGGCATGAACATCGGATCGACGAACACGTACTGGTCTTCGGCGTGATTGATGATGTAGGCGACCTGCTCCGGGAAAAGCCGCGGGTTGATGGTATGGGCGACAAACCCGGAACAGCTGATACCGTAGTAGGCCTCAAAGTGGCGATAGTCGTTCCACGCCAGGGTGGCAATGCGGTCGCCGCGCTGCAGGCCCCAGCCGGCAAACACGTTAGCCAGCTGGCGGGCGCGTTTGAAAGCGTCCTTATAGGTATAACGGTGGCGCGGGTTGTCCGCGGTAAAGGAAACGATTTCCACATCCGGGTTCACGCGGTCGGCGAACTCCACGATGGATTTGACCAACAGCGGCTGGTCCATCATCAGGCCCTGCATGGGTACTCTCCGTTTGGCTTGTTATGAGTGACTTGAAGGATTTACCGAAAATTGCGCCCGAATACTAAGTTTCTATCGAATCGAGGGCAAGCCTGATCGCCTCAGCCCAGTTCGCGCTCGAACAGGGCCAACAGCCGGCCCCAGGCCCGATCGGCCTCCTTTTCGTCGTAAACTGCGGAATCCGGCGGGCACCAGCCGTGTTTGGTGCCGGCGTAGACTTCGATCTCTGCCTCTACGCCGGCGGCATCGAAGGCCTCGCGCAGGCGCTCTTTCTCGACCGGGTTGCGCTCGTCGTCATTCTCCGCGATGGCAATGAGAAAGCCCGCCTTCATCTGCGGCGTCAGCAGGTGGGGGCTGTCCGGCTGATCGGTGGCCAGCCGGCCGCCGTGGAAGGAGCCGCCGGCGCCGATGCGCTCGGGCATGGCCGCCGCCAGCCGCAGGGTGTAGGAGCCGGTCATGCAGTAACCAGTCACACCCATCTTGCGCCCGGTATCCACGCTGGCCTGCTGGTCCAGGTAGGCGGCGAAGGCTCGGCCGTCGGTCACGCAGGTCTCCGGCGACAGGCTGCGAGCATGGGGCATGAGACGCTCGCGCACCGCGGGATCGGAAAAGAACTCGCCGTCAAAAACCAGACGGCCCTTGTGGGTGCGATAGTAAGGATTGACCACCAACACCGCATAGCCGGACTGGGCCAGGCGCTTGCCCATGGCGCGGAAGGCGGGGCGAATGCCTTTTACATCGGGCCACACCATCACCGCGGGGTGCTTGCCTTCACCGGGATGCACGAAGTAACAGTCCGCCTCGCCGTCCGGCGTTGCCACCACGACGTCCTGCTCCACCACGTCGAGGGCGTTGGCCACCGGCGGCAGCATCAGCGCCATAGCGGTAGCCGCAGTGGCCGCGGCGAATTCGCGACGGGTCAGGCCGCGCAGGGCCAGGGATAACTCTTCATCCTTGCCAGTGATTTCATCGCACATGGGTTGGCTCCTTGTTGGCTAGCGGCCCGGCTGTATATTCAGTGGCCCGGCAGTTTATTCAGTGGCCCAGCAGTTTATTCAGTGGCCCAGCAGTGTCCATTCGTCGCTGACATTGCGGCCAGCCACATGTTCCTGCTCCAGCTTGATCAGGTGCGCCGTCAGGCTCAGCTTGGCCATGTGGTGAATGCTCTCATCGACATCGTCGTACACCACTTTGACCAGCGCATCGAGGTCGGCAGTGCCAAGGGTCTGCAAGCCGGCAATCACCTTCTTCTCACGCTTGAGACGGTGGCCGACCAGCCAACTCACGGCGGCTTCCGGGTCTTCGATCACCGCCCCGTGGCCCGGCGCCATGCTCTGAAGTGGATAGTCGCGCAGCAGTTCCAGGGATTCGATATAGAGCTTCATGTCACCGCTGGGGGGCACGATCACCACGGTGGAACCGTTCATGATGTGATCGCCGGTAAACAGCATGCCCTCTTCTTCCACCAGGTAGCAGTAGTGGTTGCCGACGTGGCCGGGGGTATGTACCGCCCGCAGCTTGAACTCCGGGGTATCCAGCAGGTAGTCGTGGCGCACTTCCACCTCCGGTGCGAAGGTATCGTCCTGGAACATATCATCCCAGGGCCGCGCCCCGATCACTTCGGCGCCGGTGGCCTCCTTGAGCGGCGCCCAGGCCGGTGAGTGGTCCGGATGAGTATGGGTGGCAACAATCCAGCGGATGCGCCCGTCGCCAGCGGCGAGGATGGCTTCCACGTGGGAATCGATCAGCGGACCCGGGTCGAGCACCGCCACTTGTTCGCTGCCGAGCAGGTAGGTATTGGTGCCCGGGCCCGTCATCACTCCCGGGTTGGGCGCCGTGATGCGGCGCACCCGGCTGTTGAGCTGGACCGGGACTCCGTGTGCGAATTCATCCGTCATGGGCTGTTACACCAGGCCGCTGATCGGCACCACCGGGTCGACTTCGGCCTCGTAGTCAACGCCGTCCACCTCGAAGCCAAACAGTTGCAGAAAGCCGCGCTTGTAACCGGCGAAGTTGGAGACTTCGTACAGGTTGTCGGTGGTGGTGGCATCCCACAGTTCACCAACACGGGATTGCACATCAGGCTGCATTTCCCAAGAGTCGGCGCGCAACCGGCCTTCCTCATCGTGCTCGGGAGACGCACCGTACAGGCTGTCGCGGAACAGGCTGTCGATCTGCTCGATGCAGCCCTGAAAGGCCTTGTCGTCGTCCATCACCTGTAGCAGCAGCGCCAGGTAGAGGGGCATGGCGGGAATTGCCGAACTGGCCTGGGTCACCACCGCCTGCAACACCGACACCCGGGCGTCACCGCCGCCGGCCGCGAGCTTCTCGCGCAGGCCCACCACGCGCTTGTCCAGATCCTTCTTGGCTTCACCGATGGTGCCGTGCCAGTAGATATCCCAGGTCAGCTTGTCGCCCAGGTAGGTATAGGCGGTGGTCTTCGCGCCTTCCGCCAGGCAGCCCGCGGCATCCAGCGCCTCGATCCACATCTGCCAGTCTTCACCGCCCATCACGGCCACGGTGTTGTCGATGTCATCCTGGGAAGCCGCCGGCACCGTCAGCTCGCCAATCTCTTCCTTGTCAGTATTCAGGCTCTTGTAGGTAATCTCCTTGCCGATCGGCTTCAGCGTCGAGGTGTGCACCTCGCCGGTGACCGGGTGCTGGCGCCGCGGGGCAGCCAGTGAGTAGACCACCAGGTCGACCTGGCCGAGGTCCTGCTTGATCAGCTCGATAGTCTTCTGCTTGATCTCCTCGCTGAAGGCATCGCCGTTGATGCTCCTGGCATACAGCCCCGCTTGGTCCGCATACTTGTGAAAGGCGGCGGAGTTATACCAGCCGGCGGTACCCGGCTTTTTCTCGCTGCCTTCCTTCTCGAAGAAGATACCCAGGGTGGAGGCGCCGGCGCCAAACGCGGCGGTGATGCGCGAGGCCAGGCCATAGCCGGTAGAGGCGCCGATCACCAGCACCTTCTTTGGCCCGTCGTCGATGGCGCCGCGACTTTTCACATAGTCGATCTGCTGCCTCACATTGGCCTCGCAGCCGGTCGGGTGCGTGGTGATACACATGAAGCCGCGAACTCTGGGTTTGATGATCATGTTCTGGTGTTTCCTTGCGAAAGCGGTAGAGCCGTTACAGTAACAGCCGGCGGATATCTGCAAGCAGGCTGCAGAGCTGCGTGATGAAGCGACCGCCATCGGCGCCGTTCACCGCACGGTGATCGTAAGACAGGCATAGAGGCAGCATCTTGCGAGGCGCGAACTCCGAGCCGTTCCAGACCGGTTTCACCGCCAGTTTGGAAACGCCGAGGATAGCCACCTCCGGCGCGTTCACCAGCGGTGTGAAGCCGGTGCCGCCAATATTGCCAAGGCTGGAAATGGAGAAGCAGCCGCCCTGCATTTCCTGGGGCTTGAGCTTGCGGTCCTTGGCGCGGGCAGCAAGCTCGGCGGTCTCCTGCGCCAGCTCCCACAGGCTTTTCTGGTCCACGTCGCGAATCACTGGCACCACCAGGCCCGCCGGCGTATCCACCGCCATCCCGATATGCACATACTGCTTGAAAACAAAGTGCTCGCCGTCGGCGGCGATGGAGCAATTGAGTTTGGGGTTGTCCTTCAGCGCCGCGGCGCAGGCTTTGAGAATGAAAGGCAGCGGTGTCAGCCGGGTACCGCGCTTCTCGCCTTCCGCCTTCATCTCAGCGCGAAAAGCTTCCAGCTCGGTGATGTCTGCCTCATCGTACTGGGTAACGTGCGGCACGTTGAGCCAGCTACGGTGCATATTCGCCGCCGTGACCTTGTCAATTTTCGACATTGGCTGGGTGTCGATGGGACCGAACTTGGCAAAGTCAACGGCCGGAATCGGCGGAATGCCGGCGCCGCTGGCGGGACCTGTTGCGCCACCCTGCAGGGCGCGCTTCACAAACTCCTGCACATCTTCCTTAACAATACGATCTTTCGGGCCGCTGCCGCGCACGGCGTTGAGATCCACGCCCAGTTCCCGCGCCAGCTTGCGTACCGCGGGGCCAGCATAAATCTGGCCGCCGCCCTTGATGTCTTCTACCGCCGCTGCAGGCTGCTCGGCAGGAGGCGGTGCAACCGGTGCTGGCGCAGACTCGGCGGCTGCTGCTGGCGCTGCCGGCTCGGGTGCTACCGGCTCAGGCGCTGCGGGCTGAGGCGCGGCCTCGGTTTTCATCACCGCCACCGGATCGTCCTGCTTGACCTGGTCGCCTTCCTTGACCGACAGGCTGACGATATCACCGGCGAAGGGAGCAGGCATTTCCATGGAGGCCTTGTCGGACTCCAGTACGATCAAGGTGTCGCCCTCGGCCACCGTATCACCAGGGGCCACTGAAACCTCGATGACTTCCACCGCCTCGTCGGTACCGATATCCGGGACCAGCACCGGCTGCTCAGCAGCGGCTGCCGGGGCGACCGCTGGTTCTGCCTCTGGCTGAGGTGCGGCCGGCTCAGGTGCGGCCGGCTCTGGCGCGGCCGGCTGCGGGGCAGCTTCCGGTTCCGCTGGCGGCGCGTCCGCCGCGGCCGCGCCGGTCTCGAGCACCACAATTGGGTCGCCTTCCTTGAGGTTGTCACCTTCCTTCGCCAGCACCTCCACAACGGTACCGGCGAACTCGGCGGGAATCTCCATGGAGGCCTTGTCAGACTCCAGCACAATCAGGCTTTGCTCCAGCTCGACGCTGTCGCCAACCGCAACGCTGACTTCAATCACTTCCGCGTCTTCGGCGCCGCCAATATCCGGGACTGTCAGGGTCTCTTTTGCCACTAGGAGGTCCTTAATCCATTACCTGTACAGGTAACCATCACAGGGTGAAGGGGTCGGGTTTGTCAGGATTGACGCCGAGTTTCTTCATGGCCTTGGCGACGTCCGCGGCCGGCAGCTTGCCCTCATCCGATAGCGCCTTGAGCGCTGCCAGCACCACGAATTCGCGACTCACCTCAAAGTGCTTGCGCAGCTTGCCGCGGGTATCGCTACGGCCAAAACCATCGGTGCCCAGGGACACGTAATGGCCTGGCACGAATTCTCGAATCTGGTCGGCGTAGGCCTTGATGTAGTCGGTGGCCGCGATCACCGGTCCGCGGGCCTCCGCCAGGCATTCGGTAACATAGGGCACGCGGGGCTCGCTGTCAGGGTGCAACAGGTTCCAGCGCTGCGCCGACTTGCCCTCGCGCTGCAGTTCGTTGGCGCTGGTCATGCTCCACACGTTGGCGGCGACCTTGTAGTCCTTCTCGAGAATCTCTGCCGCGGCTTCCACCTCGCGCAGGATGGTGCCGCCGCCGATCAGGTCCACCGCCAGCTTATTCCGCTTGCCGCTCTTGCTGCGGGCGTACAGACCCTTGACGATGCCCTCCTCCGCTCCCGGCGGCATCTCCGGCTGCACATAGTTCTCGTTCATGGTGGTGATGTAATAGAAGGTGTTTTCCTTCTCCTGGAACATGCGCCGCAAGCCGTCCTGGATAATCACCGTCAGCTCGTAGGCGTAGGCTGGGTCGTAGGCCGTGCAGTTGGGAATGGTGCCGGCCAGAATATGGCTATGGCCGTCCTGGTGCTGCAAACCCTCGCCGTTCAGCGTAGTGCGCCCGGCAGTGGCGCCGATCAGGAAGCCCCGCGCCTGGCTATCGCCGGCCGCCCAGGCCAGGTCGCCGATGCGCTGGAAGCCGAACATGGAATAGAAGATGTAGAAGGGCACCATGGGGAAACCGCTGGTGGAATAGCTGGTGGCGTGCGCCAGCCAGGCTGAGAAGGCGCCGGCTTCGTTGATGCCCTCCTCCATGATCTGGCCCTTGATGTCTTCCTTGTAGAACATGATCTGGCCGGCATCCTGGGGCGTGTAGCGCTGCCCTATCGAGGAATAAATACCGAGCTGGCGGAACATGCCTTCCATGCCGAAGGTACGCGCCTCGTCGGGCACGATAGGCACCACGCGCTCACCGATCTTCTTGTCCTTGACCAGGGTGGAC
>JANQIO010000234.1 GCA_028282105.1 Halieaceae bacterium
CCTGGCACCGCTGATCCAGGGCGAAGACTACCCGCCCTATAAAGGTGGCATGCCCCAGTACGTGAAACTCAAGAACGAGCTGGTACCCAGGAAGCTGAATAAGCGCTTCAAGGTATAAACGCCGGTAAAAACATAGGTTCTTGATGGCCTCGTTAACATTCCAACGGCCGGCGGGCCTGGAAATGCACTTCGTCGGCCGGTCGTGAACTGGGTGCACGCGTCCTCGGACACGCTACAAGCATGACATCCCTGTCCCGCTCGGGAACGGCCGTCCCTGGCCGTTCACGGTCCGAGGACGCGTGCACCCAGCTCCCGCCCTCTTACATTGCGAAGACTTAAATTGCGCTGGATTCGAAGCGGGAATCACGCAGTGCCAAGAACGGAGCGCGTGCGGTGCCTGGGGCCCTTCCGGGACCGTATGCGGCCAGGGACGGCCCGGGCGGCGATCCGCGCATCCGAGCGAGACAGGGACGTCATGCTTGTAGCGTGTCCCGGAAGGGCCCCGGGTGCCGCACGCGCGGCTTCATTGCGCCGATGAATAATTCCAAAAAAAAGGCCGCACTGTGTGCGGCCTTTTCAAGAGGGAGCTAGAGCTTAGAGCAGCGGCGCAATCACCAGGCTGACGATGGCCATGACGTTGATGAGGATATTCATCGATGGGCCGGAAGTGTCCTTGAAGGGGTCGCCGACAGTGTCGCCGACTACGGCGGCGGCGTGGGTTTCGGAGCCCTTGCCGCCGAGGTTGCCCTTTTCGACGAACTTCTTGGCGTTGTCCCAGGCGCCGCCGGCGTTGGCCATCATCAGCGCCATCAATACGCAGCCCAGCAGGCCGCCGGCGAGCATGCCGCCCAGCGACTCGGCGCCGAGGCCAAAGCCCACCAGGATGGGCGCCAGAACCGCGATGGCGCCGGGTACGATCATGCGCTTGAGCGCCGCCGTGGTGGCGATGTCGACACAACGAGCGGTGTCCGGTTCGCCGGTGCCCTCCAGCAGGCCGGGGATTTCCCGGAACTGGCGGCGGATTTCATTGATCATGTCAAAGGCGGCTTCACCGACGGCCGTCATGGTGATGGACGCGATCAGGAAGGGGATGGTGCCACCGACGAATACGCCCACCAGCACCAGCGGGTTGGATAGCTGCAGGGAGAAGTCCGGATTGTTCACCGAGACGGTTTCCACGAAGGCGGCGATGATGGCCAGCGCCGCCAGCGCCGCGGCGCCGATGGCAAAGCCCTTGCCGATGGCGGCGGTCGTGTTACCCACCTCGTCCAGGCCGTCGGTGATAGCCCGGGTCTCTTCTCCCATGCCCGCCATCTCGGCGATGCCGCCGGCGTTATCCGCCACCGGGCCGTAGGCGTCGATGGCCATGGTAATACCTACCGTGGCCAGCATGCCCACGGCGGCAATGCCCACGCCGTAAAGGCCGGCGAGGCTGGTGGAGACGTAGATGATAGCCGCGAGAAACAGGATGGGCGCAACCACCGATTCCATGCCGACCGCCAGGCCGGTGATCATCACCGTGGCCGGACCGGTCTCTCCGGACTTGGCAATCTTGCGTACCGGGCCACCGCCGGTGTAGTACTCGGTAATGAGGCCGATGGCCACACCGCCCACAGCGCCACACACGACTGCCCACCAGATATTGCTGTCGAGCCCCATGGATTGCACCAGGAACCAGGCCATGGCCACGAAAATCAGCGGCGCTGACAGGGTGCCGCTGCGCAGCGCGGCTTCGGGCGCCGCATTGGAGCGGCCGCGCACAATCAGGATGCCGATCACTGAGGCCAGCAGGCCGATACTGGCCAGGGCCAGCGGCAGGGCCATCATGGCGCCCTGCACGTCGGCGGCAATCGCCATGGTGGAGGCGATGGCGATGCAGGCAATCATGGATCCGCAGTAGGACTCGAAGATATCTGAACCCATGCCGGCGATGTCGCCCACGTTGTCGCCCACGTTGTCGGCGATCACACCGGGGTTGCGGGGATCGTCTTCCGGGATGCCGGCTTCCACCTTGCCCACCAGGTCGGCGCCCACGTCCGCGCTCTTGGTGTAGATGCCGCCACCGACACGGGAGAACAGCGCCACCACCGAGCCACCCATGCCAAAGCCGTGAATCGCGTGAGCGGTATGCGGGTCGCCGCCAAAGTAGTAGTAGAGACCGCCGAGGCCGATCAGGCCCAGCGAGGCCACGCACAGGCCCATAATGGAGCCACCGTAGAAGGCGATATTGAGTGCCTGCGCTGCGCCGTGTTCGTTGGCGGCTACCGCGGTGCGCACATTGGCCTTGGTGGCGGCGTACATGCCCAGATAGCCAGCGGTGGCAGATGACAGGGCGCCGGCCACGAAGGCGACCGTCGTGTCTGCACCCAGGGCCACATACAGGCCAATCGCCAGTACTGCTGCAAACATCGCCAGCATCTTGTACTCACGATGCATGAATACCATGGCGCCAACGTGAATCTGGTCGGAGATGTTCTTGACCTTGTCCTCGCCGTGGTTGTGACGGGACATGACGTGATAAATGAAGAAGGCAATAGCGAGGCCTGCCACGCCGAGGATTGGGGGCAGAATCAGGTTGAAGGACATACGACTCCCGTTTATCTGGTTATTTTGGGCAGCGCTGAGTCTACCCAACAAATTCAACCGCGCACAAGCGCGCTCAGGCGGGTGCGGGCTGGGTCCGAAGGTAGCGTTCCAGCAGCGTGGGCAGGCGGTTGATCACCGCCGATGCCAGCACCAGGTCCGCATTGGACAGGGCTTCTTCGACCAGCGCCTCACTGAGCTGCTGTTCGCAGTGACGCGCCGCCGGCGCGAAGCTTAAATGCCAGCGCTCCGGCGCAACGCCGCCGCGGTCGTGCTGGTAGGGTCGGTAGAAGCCCTGCGCTGCCCCCGCCGCTATCTGTTCATCCAGCCAGACGTGAAGTGGGCCAAACATCCCGCTGTCCGAGACCTCCGCGGGTACCAGCTGCACGCGGTAACCCTCGGGCACGGCGGCGGCGTCAAACACGTCGAGATCACTACCCCAGTGATGGCGTGAGGTTCCCGGTAACGCGGAGAAGCG
>JANQIO010000019.1 GCA_028282105.1 Halieaceae bacterium
TCGCATTGCGATGAAGTACCACCCGGACCGCAACCCGGATGCGCCGGACGCCGAGGACAAGTTCAAGGAGGCCAGCGAGGCCTACGAGATCCTGTCCGATAGCGAGAAGCGCGCCGCCTACGATCAGTTCGGCCACGCCGGCGTAGACCCGCAGATGGGCGCCGGCGCCGGCGGATTCCAGGGCAGCTTCAGCGACATCTTCGGTGACGTGTTCGGCGACATCTTCGGCGGTGCCGGCGGCGGTCGCGCCCGCGGCGGGCCCCAGCGCGGCGCCGACCTGCGCTATACCCTGGATATCTCCCTGGAAGACGCGGTGAAAGGCGCGACGGTGAAAATCCGCGTGCCCACCCTGGTCACCTGCGGAACCTGTGACGGCAGTGGCGCCAGGGCCGGTACCTCGGCCCGGACCTGTACCACCTGTGGCGGCCTTGGCCAGGTGCGCATGCAGCAGGGCTTTTTCCAGGTGCAGCAGACCTGCCCCGACTGCCGTGGCAAGGGCAAGATCATCGATGATCCCTGTCCTGACTGCTATGGCCGCGGTCGGATTGAAGAAACCAAGACGCTGTCAGTGAAAGTACCGCCGGGCGTGGATACCGGTGACCGCATTCGACTGACCGGCGAGGGTGAGGCCGGCCCGGAGGGCGGCCCCCCCGGTGACCTGTATGTGCAGATGTCCGTGCAGGACCACCCAATCTTCGAGCGCGACGGCCGTCACCTGTACTGCGAGGTGCCGATCAACTTTGCCGATGCCGCCCTCGGAGGTGAGCTGGAAGTGCCGACCCTGGAAGGTCGGGTCAAGCTGAAGATCCCCGCTGAGACCCAGACCGGCAAGCTGTTCCGGCTGCGCGGCAAGGGCGTGAAGCCGGTACGCGGCGGCCCGGAAGGCGACCTGATGTGCCGCGTGGTGGTGGAGACCCCGGTCAACCTGTCCAAGAAGCAGAAAGAGCTGTTGGATGAGTTCAAGGGCACCATGACCGGCTCCGGCGACAAGCACTCTCCGCGCCAGTCGAGCTGGTTCGAGGGGGTCAAGAACTTCTTTGACGATATGAAAATATGAGCCTGCGCATCGGCATCACCGGCGCCGCCGGACGCATGGGGCGTACCCTGGTGCAAGCCGTTGACGCCAGCGATGGTCTTGAACTCGGCGCGGCCCTGGAGCGTCCGGATAGCAGCCTGCTGGGAGCCGATGCCAGCGAACTGGCGGGCCTCGGCAAGCGGGGCGTAACCCTGACCGACCAGATCGCCACGGTGATCGATGATTTCGATGTGCTGGTGGATTTCACCGCGCCGGCAGCCACGCTGGCGAACCTGGCAGCCTGCCGCGAGGCGGGCCGTGCCATCGTGATTGGCACCACCGGTTTCAGCGCTGATGACGAAACCGTCATTGCCGAGGCGGCTACCGCCATCCCGGTATGTAAGGCCTCCAACTTCAGCACCGGGGTGAACCTGTGCTTCAAACTGCTGGAAACCGCGGCGGCGATTCTCGGTGCCGATTCCGATATCGAGATCTACGAGGCCCATCACAGGCACAAGGTGGATGCGCCGTCCGGTACCGCCCTCAGTATGGGCCAGGTGGTCGCGGACACCCTCGGCCGTGACCTGTCGAAGGTGGCGGTTTACGGCCGCGAGGGCCAGACTGGCGCCCGCGACCGCGACACCATCGGCTTTGCCACCGTGCGGGCCGGCGATATTGTCGGCGACCATACGGTGACCTTTGCCGCTGACGGCGAGCGCGTTGAGATTACCCACAAGGCCTCCAGCCGCATATCCTTTGCCCGCGGGGCGCTGCGCGCCGCCGCCTGGCTGGGCAGCCGCGAGCCGGGCCTCTACGACATGCAGGACGTACTGGGATTGAAAGCATGATGGACCAAGTGAGTGGCAGTGCCGACTTCATCGTCGACATCAACGAAACCAACGCCCAGCAGTACCTCATCGAGGAATCCAACAACCGCCCGGTGGTGGTGGATTTCTGGGCCGAGTGGTGCGAGCCCTGCAAGACGCTGATGCCGCTGCTGGAGAAGCTCGCCAACGAATACCAGGGGCAGTTTCTGCTGGCCAAGGTAAATGCCGACGAACAGCAGATGATTGCCCAGCAGCTCGGCGTGCGCAGCCTGCCGACAGTGATGGTGATCAAGGACGGCCAGCCGGTGGACGGTTTTGTAGGCGCCCAGCCGGAAAGCCAGGTTCGCGAAATTCTCGACAAGTACCTGCCCAAGCCCTGGGATGGCCTGCTGGACCAGGCCAGAGAACTGCTGGCTGCCGGCAATGCTACCGAGGCCCTGCCGTTGTTGCGCGAAGCCCGGGAAGATTCCGGCCAACGTCACGACATCACCCTGGCTTACGCCGCGGCACTGATCGAGTGCAACCGCCTGGACGAGGCGGAAAAGGTGCTGGGCGAAGTACGCATGGCGGATCAGGACGCCGCCTGGGAACAACTGGTCGCCCAGTGCAAGCTCAAGCGCGAAGCCGCCAAGTCACCGGAAATCGAGGCCCTGGAGCAGCAGGTCAACACCAACCCGGATGACCTCGACGCCCTGCAGCAACTCGCCATCCAGTACAACAATGCCGGCATGCACGCCGAAGCCCTCGCCGCCCTCTACTCCATCCTGCAGCAGGACAAAGAGCACGACGACGGCGGCACCCGCAAAGCCATGCTCGACATGATCGCCAGCCTCGGCAAGGGCGACCCCCTGGCCGCCGAATTCCAACGCAAGCTCTTCGGCCTGATGTACTAGGCCCTCAGGGGCACACAGTACGCCTCTGTTCCGGCTCTCGCTCCGACCGCGGACGTCCTTTGTCAATCGCTGCGTCGGACGGGCGTGACCTGGGCTTACCTCTCCACGGACACGCTACAAGCATGACATCCCTGTCTCGCTCGGGAACGGCCATCCATGGCCGTTCACGGTCCGTGGAGAGGTAAGCCCAGATCCCGCCCTCCTACAAAGTGCGCGTCAAGAAACTTTCTACGCTAGCCGGCTGATTGACCAGAGCGTCGAACGAGCGCGTGTGGTACTGACGGGCATTCCGGGACCGTATGCGGCCATGGATGGCCGCATCCGAGCGAGACAGGGATGTCATGCTTGTAGCGTGTCCCGGAATGCCCGTCAGTACCGCACGTGCGGCCTACGGAGTACCAAGTACCAGGCTGAACCGGGGATTAGTGGGTAGCAGCGTTGTAGAACGCGCTGCGCTGTTCAGGGCCGGCGGCTTCGATTTCCATGGGTTCTATGCCGAGTTGGTTAAAGAGCTGCTGGTCGCGGTTCTCCGCAGGGTTGGGGGTGGTGAGGAGCTTTTCGCCGTAAAAGATCGAGTTGGCGCCGGCCAGGAAGGCCAGGGCCTGGATTTCCCTGGTCATGCCCTCGCGTCCGGCCGACAGGCGCACCATGGAAAGCGGCATCAGGATACGGGCCACTGCGATGCACCGTACGAACTCGATCGGGTCCATGTCCTCTTCTTCTGCCAGCGGCGTGCCGGGCACCCGCACCAGCATGTTGATCGGCACGCTCTCCGGGTGGGTGGGCAGGTTGGCAAGCTGCTGTAGCAGGCCGACCCGGTCCTCGGGCTTTTCGCCCATGCCGAGAATGCCGCCGCAGCAGACCTTCATGCCCGCTTCGCGCACCCGCTCCAGGGTGTCGAGCCGGTCCTGGTAGACACGGGTGCTGATGATGTCGCCGTAGAATTCCGGTGAGGTATCCAGGTTGTGGTTGTAGTAGTCGAGCCCGGCTTCAGCCAGGGTCTGGGCCTGGTGGTCCGTGAGCATGCCCAGGGTCATACAGGTTTCCAGGCCCAGGGCTTTCACCTGCGACACCATCTCGGTGAGCACCGGCAGGTCGCGGTCCTTGGGCGAGCGCCAGGCGGCGCCCATGCAGAAGCGGCTGGAGCCGGCTTCCTTGGCCTTGCGCGCCGAATCGACCACGGCCTGGATTTCCATCAGCTCTTCCGTGCTGAGGCCAGTTTCAAAGCGGGTGCTCTGGGGGCAGTAGGCGCAGTCTTCCGGGCAGGCGCCGGTCTTGATAGACAGCAGGGTGCTGACCTGCACTTCATTGGCATCAAAGTGCTCGCGGTGCACCTGCTGGGCGCGGAAGATGAGATCGTTGAACGGCAGGTTCATCAACTCGGCGATCTCCTCGCGGCTCCAGTTGTGGCGGGTGACCTTGTCGTCAGCGGAAGGTGCGATAGCAGTCATAGTGTCCTACTCGGAATAATGCGCGAGGGGTTGATGGTAGTGGCCGGGCCGGTGCTGTCAACTCGGGGCTGGCCTCAGGCGATGACCGTCTTGGAGCTTTGCCCCGGGATTTCCCGTACCAGGCGCGGGACCAGGTAGCCGGGCAGACCTGCGCGCAGCGCCGCCACCAGTTCACAACCGCGGGCCTCGCTTACGTCGAAATGGGCTGTACCCGCCACCCGATCCGGCAGATGCAGGTAGTAGGGCAGGATGCCCGTGCTGAACAGTCTTTCACTCAAATCCCGCAGTGCTGCCACGCTGTCGTTCACGCCGGCCAACAGGACGGACTGATTGAGAAGAATCAGGCCCGCATCACGCAGGCGGGAGATGGCGGCTTCACAGTCCGCATCCAGTTCCCGGGCGTGGTTGACGTGCAGCACCATCACCACGCGAAGTCTCGATTCCCGCAACAGGTCCAGCAGGGCGTCGGTAACCCGGGCGGGAATGACGACGGGCAGGCGGGTGTGGATGCGCAGGGTGTGGAGCTGCGGGATGGCCTCCAACTGGTTCACCAGCCAGGCCAGTTGCCGGTCGCTGTTGGCCAGCGGGTCGCCGCCGCTCAGTATGGCTTCGCTGATCGATAGGTCCTGGCGGAGAGACTCGAGGCTCTGCTCCCAGGCCTGCCGGCCAGGGCTATTGGCGTCGTAGTCGAAATGGCGGCGAAAGCAGTATCGGCAGTGGATAGCGCAGTGCGGCGCCGCCGTCAGCAGGGCGCGGCCCGGGTATTTTTGCAGGATGCCGGGGGCGAGTGCCGCCGCCTGCTCCTGCAACGGATCGTCGACCCAGCCGGTCTGCTCTCGCGTTTCTTCCACGGCCGGCCAAACCTGCCGCAACAGCGGGTCCGACCAATCACCCCGCGCCATGCGGGCCACGAATGCGCGTGGAACCCGCAGCGGGAACGCCTCCTGCGCAGCCAGGCTGGCGGGCCGCTCCACCGCTGCCAACTGCAGCATGCTCAGCAGCTCGGCCGGGTCGCTGACCAGGTCTTTCATGGCCAGCTGCCAATCCGGCTTGTCGCGATCCGAGGCCAGCGGCCGTTCAAAAGGCAGGGTGTTGCTCATGGGCTCAGTGTACCTGCTGTCCCGCTACCCAGGTGCCGATGACTTCATTTTTCCAGATGTCTTCCTCGTCCACCTCGAAGAAATCATCCCTGACCAGGATGAAGTCCGCCGCATAGCCGGGCAGCAGTCGACCTATCACGCTGTCCTGGTGGGCCGCCCAGGCTCCCCATTCGGTGAACAGGCTCAGGGCTTCGTCGCGGCTCAGCTTTTCGCCCGGTCGCCAGCCGCCGGGGGGCTGGTTGCCTCGATCCTGCCGGGTAACAGCGGCGTGCAGTCCGAAGAAGGGGTTGGTGGATTCCACCGGAAAGTCGGACCCGCCGGCCAGCCGGGCGCCGCTGTCGAGCAACTTGCGCCAGGCATAGGCGCCGGCCAGGCGCGCCTCGCCCAGCCGGTCGCCGGCCATGTTCTTGTCGCTGGTGGCATGGGTGGGCTGGATAGAGGCCACCACGCCGATTTCCGCGAAGCGCGGAATGTCTTCAAGCCGCACTATCTGCGAGTGCTCATTGCGATGGCGCAGGTGGCGGGTCTTGTGCTTATTGATCATCTGCTCCATGAAATCCAGCACCCGGGCGTTAGCCTTGTCGCCGATGGCGTGCACATTGACCTGGAAGCCGGCGGCCATGGCGCGGTCCATGTAGCGGTCCAACTCCTCATCGTTCACCAGCAGCAGGCCCCGCTGGCCCGGCATATCGCTGTAGTCGGTGAACAGTGCCGCGCCCCGGGACCCCAACGCGCCGTCGGCGGATATCTTCACGCTGCGAATGTCGAGCTGGTGCTGCTTGTCAATCAGCGGACCCTGCCGCAGGTAGGCCTCGTTGGCGGGGTCCAGCGCTTTCAACATGGCGTAGATGCGGATCGGCATCATGCCCTCTCGATGCAAGGCCTGGTAGGCGCGGACTTCCTGGGCGGAGATGCCGGCGTCATGTACTGAGGTGATGCCCTCGGCCGCCAGCGCTTGCATTGCCACCAGGGCGTAGTTCGCCATGTCCTCGTCGGTGACCGGCGGCATTACGCTGCTCACCAACTTCATGGCATTGTCGATGAGCACGCCGGTGGCGCGCCCGCTGTCGTCGCGGATGATCTGGCCGCCTGCGGGGTCCGGTGTGTCGGGCCCGATGCCCGCCAGTTCCAGGGCGCGGCTGTTGGCCCACATGGCGTGACCGTCGATACGCGCCAGGGCGATGGCCTGATCGCCTCCCAGTGCGTCAAGGCTCGCCCGGTGGGGGAACTGTTGGTCGGGCCACAGCACCTGATTCCAGCCGCGACCTCTGACCCACTCCTCGCCGGGGTTGGCGACAATGAAAGCCCTTATCCGGGCTGCGGCATTGGCCTGGCTCTTGCTGCCCACCAGATTGACGGAACTGAGCCCCCGACCGAGTCCGGTGACGTGGCCGTGGGCATCGATCAGGCCGGGCAGCAGGGTGGCGCCGTTGCCGTTAATCCGTGTTTCCGCCGCGCTGCCCGCCGCCGCCTCTGCGCTGGCATAAATGCCGGTCACCACACCATCGTCGAACTCCAGCGCGGCAAAACTGACCCGCTGGCCTTCGTTCATGGTGTAGCCGTTCACGTTGTACACCAGGGTGGCGGCCTGCAGGCTGGTCGCTGCGAGCGCAAGCAGGGCGGCGCCGCTGAGTGTGCGAATCATCGGGGAGAATCCTGTGCGAATGGTCTGACGCTAATGCCGCATGTCGAGCTGCATGATGATGTCGGTCTGACGGTCAAGCCCCACCATGAAGTCCTGCTCCCCCACGTCCACGAAACCCTGGCGATGGTAGAACTCGATGGCCCGTTCATTGAACTCCCAGACCCCCAGCCACAGGGATTGGTAGCCCTCGGCCTGGGCAATCTTAATGGACGTGTGGAGCAGGGTTTTGCCAACGCCCACGCCGATGCGGTCGGTCTCGGCGTACATGCGCTCCAGTTCCACCGGCCTGGGCCCGGTAACGCAGCCGCGGATGGTACCCCGCCGTAGTTTGGCATAGCCAGCGGGTATGCCGGTTTGCTCGGCCCAGATGAAGGTGCTGGCGTTGTCCTCCAGTTCACTCAGCATCTGCTGCGTATTGAAAGCCTTTTCCAGATAACTGGCCATGTTCTCCGGCGTATTGAATTCGCTGAAGGCCGCCTCGAAGGTGCGGCGGGCGAGATCGGCCAGGCGTTCGACGTCGGCGGGCTTGGCGATGCGGATATCCAGCGTCACGACGCGTCACCCGAGGCCCCGAGGGCGGCCAGGGCCGGGCCGGTCAGGCGATAGCCCACCCATTCCGATAGCGGCTCGGCGCCCAGGGATTCGTAAAAGCCGATGGCCGGTGCATTCCAATCCAGCACGTTCCATTCGAAGCGGCCGCAGCCACGCTCCACCGCGATGGCGGCGACGGCCTGCAGCAGGGCCTTGCCGGCGCCGTTCCCGCGCTGCTCCGGGGTGATATACAGCTCTTCCAGGAAAATCCCGTGCTTTCCCAGCCAGGTGCTGAAATTGGTGAAGAAAATGGCGTGGCCGATGGGTTCGCCGTCGTTCTCGCACAGCAGCGCCTCGACCCGGGCCTGTTCACCAAACAGAGCGGCCTCAATGTCGCTTGCTGTCGCCTTTACCTCGTGTTCCGCCTTTTCGTAACGCGCCAGCTCGATAACAAATCGCATCATGGTGGGAACATCATCGATGGTGACTGGGCGAATAGAGATCATGCGGGAAGGGAATTACAGACGATAGAAACCAGCATAGCCCATCAGTGGGAGGCTGCACAAAAGCGCGACAGCCGTGGCCGGGGCACCGCGGGGTCGAGTATGTTAACGCCGTCAATACTTGAAAGCGTGAAAAACATACTGTAGGTTCAAACGCCCGTTTTGAGGAGGTAGCTATGGATACCAGCTTTTCCGCCGAAGACATCGCATTCCGCGATGAAGTCCGTGAGTTCTTTGCCACTGAGTGGAACGACGATGTCATCAAGGGTCTAATGCACCCCGACAGCTTCCGTGAAGCCATGACCGCCTGGCACCAGAAGCTCTACAACAAGGGTTGGGCTGCGCCCAACTGGCCGGAAGAGTATGGCGGCCCGGGCTGGACCAGCACCCAGAAGTACATTTTTGACTACGAGCGTGCCGCCGCCGGCGCCCAGGGCCTGATGCCCTTCGGCCTGCAGATGGTGGGCCCGGTGATCTTCAATTTCGGTACCGAGGAGCAGAAGCAACGCTTCCTGCCGAAGATCCTCGAGGGCACCCAGTGGTGGTGCCAGGGCTACTCCGAGCCAGGCGCCGGTTCTGACCTCGCTTCCCTGAAAACCAAGGCCGAGCGCGACGGCGATCACTACGTGATCAACGGCGCCAAGATCTGGACCAGCTATGCCCAGTTGGCCGACTGGATTTTCTGCCTGGTGCGCACCAGCAGCGAAGGCAAAAAGCAGGAAGGCATCAGCTTCCTGTTGATCGACATGAAGTCGGAAGGTATCAAGGTCAACCCGATTCACACCATCGACGGCCACCACACCCTGAACGAGACCGAGTTCAACGATGTGCGGGTGCCGGTGGAGAACCTGATCGGCGAGGAAAACAAGGGCTGGACCTATGCCAAGGCCCTGCTGGCCCATGAGCGCACCGGCATCGCCAACGTATCTGATTCCCAGCGCAACCTGGCCCAGGTGGTCGAGCTGGCGCAGGGCGAGATTCAGGGCGGCAAGCCGCTGATTGAAGACGCCTCTTTCCAGCGCCGCGTGTCGGATATCGAAATCGAGCTGATGGCCCTGGAGTACACCGAGCTGCGGGTGCTGGCCTCAGTGGCCACCGGCGGCGCGCCGGGCCCGGAATCCTCCCTGCTCAAGATCAAGGGGACGGAAATCCAGCAGGCGGTGCAGGAACTGCGTATGGAAGTGGCGGGTTACTACCAGGGTGTCTCGGTGCCGGAAGGCGGCGAGGACCTCAGCGGCCACGAGTTTGGTGACTTTGCCCGCTATCGGTACATGTACGGTCGTGCGGCCACTATTTATGGCGGCTCCAACGAAGTACAGAAAAACATTATCGCCAAGGCCGTCCTGGGCCTGGGCTGATCGAGCTGAGAGAGGAGAAACAAGATGAATTTCGATTTCAGTGAAGAGCAGGTCATGCTGCGCGACAGCATCGCGCGTTACATCCAGGATGACTACGACTTCGATACCCGCAACAAGGTGGTCGCCTCGGAAGCGGGCTTCAGCCGCGAGAACTGGCAGACCTTCGCCGAGCTGGGCTGGCTGTCGATTCCCTTCGCGGAAGAAAACGGCGGCTTTGGTGGCAGCCCGGTAGACCTGATGCTGATCATGGAGCAGCTGGGCCGAGGCCTGATTGCCGAGCCTTTCATCCCCACCGTGCTGCTGTTCGGCGGCCTGGTGGAAGCCGCGGGTTCCAGCGCCCAGAAAGATGCGTTGCTGCCGGCCGTAATCGGCGGTGAGCTACAGGGCGCTTTTGCCTACCTGGAGCGCAAGACCCGCTTCGACCTCGACGCGATTGAGACAAGCGCCACCGCCGCTGGTGATGGCTACACCCTCAGCGGTGAAAAGACCGTGGTTTTCAACGGCGCCGCGGCGGACAAGCTGGTGGTGTCTGCACTCAGCGACGGCGGTGTGTCCCTGTTCCTGGTGGATGCCGACGCCGAGGGCGTTAGCCGCACCAGCTACCGCCTGATGGACGGCCAGGTGGTCGCCAACGTCAGCTTCGATGGCGCCGCCGGCGAGCTGCTCGGCACGGCCGGCCAGGCCCTGCCGATTATCGAGCAGGTGGTGGACAACGTGACTCTGGCGATCAGTGCCGAAGCCGTTGGCATCATGGGCCGCCTCAACGAGGTGACGGTGGAATACGCCCGCACCCGCGAGCAGTTCGGCGTGGCTATTGGCAGCTTCCAGGCCCTGCAGCACCGCATGGTGGACAACTTCATGGCCTTCGAGCAGGCCAAGTCTCTGCTGTACCGCGTGATTTGCGACCGCCTGGAAGGTAAAGACGACGCCAAGCGCAGCCTGCACGCCCTGAAGACCATGGTAGACCGCAGTGGCAAGCACATCGGCGCCGAGTCCATCCAGCTGCACGGCGGCATGGGTGTCACCGAAGAGATGTCAGTCGGCCACTACGCTCGCCGCCTGATGATGATCAACACCATCTTCGGCAACGGCGACTACCACCAGCAGAAGTTCAGCGACCTGTCCTATGGCGAGCAGGCCCAGGAAGCCCCCGCCGCACCGCGCGCGGTCGACGCTGCCTGATCTCTCCTGCCGGACAATAAAAAGGGCCCCAGCGGGGCCCTTTTTTGTTTCTACCGTCATTCCCGCGTAGGCGGGAATCCAGCCATGCTGAGCTGACGTCATTCCCGCGTAGGCGGGAATCCAGCCATGCTGAGCTGAAACTGGATCCCCGCCTTCGCGGGGATGACGATCATTAACCGTCGAGCACAGCGCGGGCCACCAGCTCGCGCATGATCTCCGAGGTGCCGCCGTAGATGCGCTGGATGCGGGCGTCGGCGTACATGCGCGAGATCGGATACTCCTTCATGTAGCCGTAGCCGCCGAACAGTTGCAGGCAGCCGTCTACCACCCGGCACTGGGCTTCGGTGGTGGCCAGCTTGGCCATGGAGGCCGTGGGGGCGTCCAGGGCGCCATTGTTGAACAGCTCCATGCACTCGTTGATAAAGGCGCGGTTGAGGCGGTACTCGGTCTGCATGTCCGCCATGCGGAAACGGGTGTTCTGCAGCTTGGACAGCGGCGCGCCGAAGGCCTGGCGCTCGTTGACGTAGTCCGCCGTCATGCCCAGCGCTCCTTCCATGGCGGCCACTGCGCCCACCGCCAGGCTAAGGCGCTCCCGGGGCAGCTCCGTCATCAGAATGATGAAGCCCTTGTTGAGTTCACCCAGCAGCGCGGACTCGGGTACCCGCACGTCCTCGTAGAACAGCTCCGAAGTATCCGCCGCGTGCAGGCCCAGTTTCTCCAGGTTGCGGCCACGGCTGAAACCGGGCTTGTCGGTGTCCACCAGGAACAGGGACAGGCCGCGGGAGCCCGGCGCATCCGGGTCGGTGCGGGCGACAGTGATGACCACGCCTGCGTGCTGGCCATTGGTGATAAAGGTCTTGGAGCCGTTTATGACCCACTCGTCGCCGTCTTTTTTCGCGGTGGTGCGTACACCCTGCAGGTCGCTGCCGGCGCCCGGTTCGGTCATGGCAATAGCGCCGACGCAGTCACCGCTGACCATCTTCGGCAGGTAGAGCTGCTTCTGTTCTTCGGTGCCGTGATTGAGGATGTAGGGCGCCACGATGTCGGAGTGCACGCCCATATTGCCGCCCAGTGAGCCATAGCCCGGGCGAATGAACTCCTCGTTCAGCAACATGCTCATATCGAAACTGCCGCCGGGGCCGCCGTACTCCACGGGGACGTCGGCGCACAGGAAGCCGGCTTCTCCCAGCTTGTGCCAGATGTCCCGCGGCATGATCTCGTCACGCTCCCACTGCTCGTAGTGGGGGGCCACTTCCGTCTCGATGAAGCGGCGCACCATGTCGCTGAGCACCTGGCGCTCTTCCTGGGAGAATTCTGCGATAGCGTTCATCTGCGTACCTCTTTGTTCAATGCCTATGGCTAGTTGCGGATAGCCTCGCGCAGCGCGGACTCGATGGTGGAGGTGGTCTGCACGGAGCCCAGTTCGATACCGAGTTCGGTAATGGTCTGGGCGATGGCCGGCGAGATGCCGGAAATGATCGTATTACAGCCCATCAGCACCGCCGCCTTGGCGATCTTGATCAGGTGGTTGGCCACCGCCGTGTCCACCACCGCCACGCCGCTGATATCCAGCATCAGGGTGTGGGCGCGATAGTCGACGATGCTGGCCAGGGCCTTGTTCATGATGTCGCCGGAGCGGCGCGAATCGACGATGCCGACAATCGGTGCGAACAGTACGCCGTCCCAGATCTTGGCGACCGGGGTGGACATCTCCAGCATCGCCAGGCTGCGGTTCTGCACCTCCTGGGTGATGTCGGTGGCGAACTTGAGAATCCTTACAACCTCTCCGTCTTCGTTATACAGCGGGTTGTATGATGCCTGCAGCCAGACCTCGTAACCGTCCTTGCTGACCCGCTTGAACTCGCCGGTGAATGCCTTGCCCTGGCGCAGCTTGTGCCAGAATTCATCGTACTCGGAGGACTCCGCGTAGCTGGGG
>JANQIO010000020.1 GCA_028282105.1 Halieaceae bacterium
GGCCGGCATCCGTGACACTGTGTTCTCCGACGACGTGTCCCTGGAAGGCTCGGGCCTGGACCTGGTGCGCTTTTTCGGCCTGCTCGATCGCCCGGATGAGGTCTTCCCGATCGTGACACCATAGCGAGGGCGTTTGCGATGAACTGAGCCCGCCGCGGCACAACACTGTGGCAGTGCACTGCCTGCGTGGAAGTGGCCTGCTGCTGGCTGGACGGAATTCGGGCAGATCGCTGAGAGTTTTTTTGTACTCACGCTACCGCTTCCGTAGTATCTCAGCGCACCGCCAGGGGTGAATCCCCTATAGTGTGTGTCGCACCCGTCTCCACCCAAAGCTCTCGGCAGGTATCGAGCTGGCATGTTCGCGTTTTTTGAAAAACTGGTAGATCCCTTTCCGCCGGAACCCCCGGCTCGGCCGCCAGCGTCGCTGTGGGCCTTCTGCTGGCATTACACCCGCGGGGTGTGGCCCTGGCTGGCAATCATGTCGGTGCTGGTGGCCGTAGTGGCGGTGATCGAGGTCAGCCTGTTTGGCTTCCTCGGCAATATCGTCGACTGGCTGGCCACCGCTGACCGGGACAGCTTCCTGGAGGAGGAGGGCGGCACCCTGCTATGGATCGGGTTGGTGGTACTGATTGCCCTGCCGGGCCTGAACCTGCTGGCGTCCCTGGTCATGCATCAGAGCCTGATGGGCAACTACCCCATGCGCATTCGCTGGATGGCGCACCAGTACCTGCTCCGGCAGAGCTTCGGGTTCTACCAGGATGAATTCGCCGGGCGAGTGGCCACCAAGGTGATGCAATCTGCCCTGGGGGTGCGCGATGCGGTGATGAAGCTGGCAGACGTGATGGTGTACGTCTCCGTGTACTTTGTCGGCGCCCTGTTGCTGGTGGCGACCTTCGACTTCTGGCTGATGCTGCCGTTCCTGGTGTGGTTGGGCATCTACGGGCTGATTCTCAAAGCACTGCTGCCGCGCATGCACAAGGTGGCGGAAGAACAGGCTCATGCGCGCTCGACCATGACCGGCCGGGTGGTGGATAGCTACACCAATATCATGACCGTCAAGCTGTTCGCCCATACCCGGCAAGAGGAGAACTACGCCCGCGACAGCATGCGTGGCTTTCTGGGTACGGTGTACGACATGATGCGCCTGGCCACACGCCTGGAAGTGTCTATCGACTTTATCAATGCGGTGCTGCTGTTTGCGGTGGGCGCCGTCTCGGTCTGGTCCTGGCTGGAGGGTGGCAGCAGCGTCGGTGGTATCGCGGTGGCCATCGGCCTGGTGCTGCGCCTGCACGGCATGTCCCACTGGATCATGTGGGAGCTGTCGGGCCTGTTTGAGAACCTCGGTACCGCCCACGATGGCATGAACACGATATCCCGGGTGCAGATGGTGAAAGACGTTCCCGATGCGCCTCCGATGGCAGTAAAGGAAGGCCGCATCGATTTCGAGTCGGTGTCCTTCCACTACGGCAAGGGGCGCGGCGTGCTGGAGGATTTCTCGCTACAGATTCAACCGGGTGAGAAGGTTGGCATCGTCGGCCGCTCGGGCGCCGGCAAGACCACCCTGATGAATGTGCTGCTACGCTTGTTCGATCTGGAGGGCGGCAGGATTCTGATCGACGGGCAGGATATCTGCCAGGTGAGCCAGGAAAGCCTGCGGGCACAGATCGGCGTGGTCAGCCAGGACACGGCGCTACTGCACCGCAGTATTCGCGAGAACATTGCCTATGGCAGCCAGCACGCCAGCGACGAACAGGTGATCAGCGCCGCGCAGCGCGCCAACGCCCACGACTTTATCAGCGGCCTCAGCGACCTCGATGGCCGCGGCGGTTACGATGCCCAGGTGGGTGAGCGGGGTGCGAAGCTGTCGGGCGGCCAGCGCCAGCGCATCGCCATCGCCCGCATGTTCCTGAAGGACGCGCCGATACTGGTACTGGACGAGGCCACGTCGGCACTGGATTCGGAAGTCGAGGCGGCGATCCAGGAAAACCTGATGGAGTTGATGGAGGGCAAGACCGTGCTGGCCATCGCCCACAGGCTGTCCACCATCTCAGCGCTGGACCGCCTGGTGGTGATGGATCAGGGGCAGATAATCGAGCAGGGCAGCCACCAGGAACTGGTAGCGTCTGGTGGGCTGTATGCCGAGCTTTGGCGCCGGCAATCCGGGGGCTTCATTGCCTGACCGCAGCAAGGCAAGGCGCGCTGTATACACGATGAGGAGCAAGCAATGGCAGAGAGCGTAAGAATCAAGGAGATGCTCGAGTATCTGGCGCAGGGTCGCATCATGGATGCAATGCACGAGTTTTATGCCGACGATGTGGTGATGGAGGAGCCCGCGTACGGCGCCACCGTGGGGCTGGCCGCTAACCTCGAGAGAGAAGCGGCATTTGTTGCCTCAGTGAAGGAGTTCAAGCATTTCGAGGCCCGTAAAGTCGGCATCGGCGACGGTGTTTCCCTCTATGAGAACGTTATGGACTGGGTCGACGTCGAGGGTAAAGACATTCACGTCGAGCAGGTGGTTGTCGCCCAGTGGCGCGACGGCAAAATTGTGCACGAGCGTTTTTACTACGATTCCGCAGGGTAGCTGCTGGCGCGCACTCTAAGGTGCGCCGCGCCCTGGCTCGTATCAGGGTTTGGCTGTGCTCGGTAATTGCTGATTCCCCGTCTGGCGTGGGTCGTCAGGGTGCGTGCGACGATACCGCCTGTGGGGCGTTGGCAACCTTAAGAGACCTGGCCTCAACAGCGGACTGTCGTGCGCGGCTGGATACCAGGTAGGCCAGGACCAGCGAGCCGCTTGCAGCAATGACAGCGTTTACTGTGAACGCTGCCTCGCTCTGCAAGGCGTAGGGCGCGGTGGCAATATCCAGTAGCGGCATGCCCAGGCAAAGCACTGCGGTAGCCGACATGAGTCGTCGCGAGGTGCGACGGGTGTTTCCAAAAACCAGAGCCACAGCGATTGCCAGGCCCCAACTGGCGAGGAATGCCAGCGCCGTGGTGTAGCCGCGGTCATCGCTATGCATACCCCAAAGGCGGTCGGCATAGAAGACTGTCACAGAGGCTAAGGCCACGCCGGTGGTAATGCCGGCGTTTAGGCGGCTGATCGCCAGGTAGAAGCCGGCACTGCGGCGTCCCAATGGCCCATTGACTCGCCTTTCCAGGTAGATCAGCGTGCCCACGACTATCGAGATGCTCACCAGCAGGCCCGCAAAGTAGTACACCACCTTCAGCAAGGCGCCGCCGTAGGTCCCGTAATGCAGGGGCGTTACCGCTGCGTATACGCGGCCTATCGCAGACTCCGGCAGGGCGCCGAATAGCAGTGATGGCTCGCCGAATTCGCCGGTGACGGCATTGGCGTCAACCTGCACAAAACGCACGAGTTCCCGGTCAGTATCCGCGAATACCTTGTAGCGCGCGTTGGCGTCACCGTAATTTTCAAGGCCGACACGGCTGGCACGGTAGGGTGTGTCTCGATTGATGCGGGTCAGCACGTCGTCCAACGGGGCCATGGTGGCCACAATGCCGGCCGGTTCCGGAGGTGGTCCAATCACCGCCTCGATGGCGCGGTCCTGATCACCCTTGAAAGCGACCAGGGCGAGTATCGGCAGGAACAACACCACCAGCCCTAGAATAGCTCCGGTAAAAGCGATGGTAATGCTAAAGGGTAGGGTCCAGACGCCGAGGCCGGTATGAAGGTCTTTCCACTTGAGGTGAGAGGAGCGGTGCCAGCGGATTTTGTACAGGTCGCGCAGTATCTTGCGGTGGATGATCACGCCGGTCAGTAGTGACAGCAGCATAAAGACACCGGCAATACCCACCAGCGAGCGGCCCAGTCGTCTTTCTATCTGTAGATTCTGGTGAAAGCGCAGCAGCCACAGGGCGGGTCCGTCCTCGGCTTCCAGCACGGCTGTGCCACCTGTCGCCGCAAAGCGCTGGGTGACAAATTCGTTGCCTTCATCCCTGTGAACGCTTCCCGACAGCGTGTAGAAAGGCCGTGCCTTGTCGGGGAGCATCAGAAACAGGTTGTCGACGTGCCCGCCGTGGCTGGCGACAAAAGCGTCTATCAGCGGATTGATCGCCGGCGGCTTTTCCGGCAGCGGGGAGCGCAGGGAGGGGTTTTCCCAACCCTGCATCTCTTCGTACAGCATGGCCACCGAACCTGAGAAACACACCACAAACAGCAGCCAGCCCAGTACCAGGCCAACCACCGTGTGCAGGTGGTTGATGCGCTTTAGCCGGTCCCGTTGCATCAGAGTTGCACGTCGTTGGTGGCGATCATAGTCGCCGCGATCAGGCTGGCGATGCTGAGCACTAGAGCGGGGCGCCAGCTCAGGTTATCCCAGTAGCAGTAGAACATCGCCAGACCCCAGATGAAGGGGATAAGCAGCACCGTCAGCAGCGTGCGGCTGGCAAACTCGCCGGGGCCCATGACTATTAGCCAGGTGCTGACGGTAGCGGTGAACAGGAAGGCCAGCACGCTCATGGAAACTCCGCGCAGGCTCACAGGGCCAGACCTCCGGCGCCGACAAGCAGCGCGAGGGGTGCGCTGGCGAGATGGGCTTGTGGCCAGCGGCTTGCCAGCAGCAGGCTGAGAGGCGCCGCGAGGCTGATGGCGACCAGGGCAGTGGGGATGCCGCGCTCGCCTCCCCAGGTGCTGACAGGGGTCGCGATTGCTGCCAGTAGCAGCGTGTAGCCCGTAGCGCGAATGGCGTCGGTGGTTCCGATCGAATGCTCGCGTAGGGCGCAGCGACGGCTATCGCCCTGGTACAGCGCAAAGGCGGCGAGATAGCTCAAACAGAAAACCAGCAGCATGAGGGAGGGTCGATGGATGATTAAAAAAATTACACCATGCACTCTATGCGATTGCAAATGATAATGATTATCATTTAATGTAAGGTTTAGACATTGTTAAGGATACCCCGCCGTGCACAAACCTACGCTGTTCGCCCTTGCCACGCTGCCATTGGCGGTTGCCAGCCAAAGCTATGCCCAGGGCGAAGAACGCATTGAAGAGGTGGTGGTTCGCGCTGAAAAACTCGGCCGTACCCTGCAGGAGACCACCACCAGCATTGCGGTATTCACCGGTGAAGAACTGGAGCAGCGCTCCATCATTGATCTTTACGATGTGGTGTTGCGCACGCCCAATGTGAGCTCCAGCTTTGGCCAGAAAGGCTTTGCCATCCGCGGCGTGGATCAGCGCCTCGGTGGGGGCGCCGGCCTGCTGGTCAACACCATCGTGGACGGCGCTGCGCTACCCAACAATCAGTCCACCTTTTTCGGGCCGTACTCCACCTGGGATATTGGCCAGGTCGAAGTGCTGCGCGGCCCGCAGGGCACCACCCAGGGCCGCAACGCCATTGGCGGTGCCATCGTCATCAATACGGCAGACCCGGAATTCAATGAGTTCGGTGGCCGTGTGCGCGGTCAGTACGGCGAGCTGGATAGCTACCAGACGGCTGGCGCCCTGAATATTCCCATCGTTGATGACAAGCTGGCGGCGCGCATTGCCGTCGACAAGCGGGAGACTGACGGCTGGGTGCGCAACCCCACTCGCGGCGAGGACTACGATCCACGAGATTTCCTCAATGTACGCGGCAAACTTCGTTGGGCGGCCAGTGAAGACCTGGAATTGCGCTACACCATCAGCTACACCGACTCTACCGGCGGCGAGGACCTGGTGGATTTCTTCCAGTTCCCGGACCGGCGGGTAAACCTGTCAGACGGGCCGGCCGAGGAAGGCTCAGAGCACCTGATTAACACTCTGCAGGCCGACTATCGCATCAATGACGCCTGGAGCCTGACCGCTATCGCCACCTTTTACGAGCACGATTACGTGCGCATAGAGGACATCGACAATTCGGCGGCGCCGCTGTCCTTTCTCGACCGGGAGCAGGAAGATGACTCCCAGACCTTCGAACTGCGCGCCAACTACGACAACGGCGGTCCGCTGCGCGGAATCGTCGGTGTCTATGCCGGCAACTTTGACAATCAGTCCATAGACAATCTCAGCATTAGTGTGGCCTTTCTGGGCATCCCACCGCCAGTGCTGGAGTTTCTGGGAATCGACCCGTTAGAGCAGATTCTGCAGCAGCGCGATTTCCGCAACGAAGAGGAGAACCGGGCAGTATTCACCGAGTGGGAATACGACCTGAGTGATCGCTTCACACTGATTGGCGGCTTTCGCTATGACGACGAAGAGCGCGATATTCGCAACGAGACGATCACCAGCACCGATGTCACCCTGCCATTCCCGTTGCCGCCGGACGAGGTGATCAGGACTAACGCAGAGTACGATGCCTTCCTTCCTAAACTGGGTGCCCGTTATCGGCTTAGCGATGACGTTGTGCTGGGCGCAACGGCACAAAAAGCCTACCGGGCGGGGGGTGTCGGAGTCGCCATAGTCAGCGGCGAGCTCAACGAGTTCGACCCGGAGGAAGCCTGGACCTACGAACTGTCCGTGCGGGCGTCGCTGTTCGACCGGCGCCACCAGGTCACCGGCAACCTGTTCTACACCGACTGGCAGGACCAGCAGGTCAATCGCACCAGCGATTTTGGCCGCGCCAACGGGGTGCCGCTGGATACCGTGCCTGACAATGCCGGTGAGTCGCGGCTGTTCGGGGGCGAGCTGTCTATCGACAGCAACTGGTTCGATGGCTTCACGACGTTTGCCGCCATCGGTTACCTGGATACCCAGTTCGATGAATACGACGGCGACACCTTCGAGTACACCGGCAACGAGTTCCCGTATGCGCCGGAGTGGACCCTGGCGCTGGGCTTCAGCTATCAACACCCCTCCGGCTTTGTCGTCAGTGGCGACGTGAACTGGTCTGACGAGTTCTTCTCCGCGGAAACCAACGATCCCAACCGGGTCGAGTTCGAGCCTATCTTCGATGCTGAGGGCAATGAGGTAGGCCAGCGTGAAACCTGCTCGGCGCGTCCGTGCAATGATCCTGCCACCACGGTGGATGACTACTGGGTGGCCAACCTGAAACTGGGCTATGTGGCCGACACCTGGTCAGCCTACCTGTTCGGCCGCAATGTGTTTGACGAGGACTATGCAACCCAGGTGACAGCGGTCAGCTTCAATGACATCACCGGTGATCCCGAGCAGAGCGCGCGCACCGCGGAGCCCAGGGTGGTAGGCGTGGAGCTTAACTACAGCTGGTGATGTTGGCGCGGCCGTCCCGCGGTTTGCCAGGGCGGTTGGTCGCTGCGGAGTTGGTGATTCCGGCCTCCGGCGAGCACCTGGAGCTTGCCGCCCATGCGTCGGCGCTGCACACTGCGTCCTCCCCTGCGCAGCTAGCGGCGCAGGGGGTTGTCACCAAGCACACAGGAGTTTGTCATGAAGCCGGAAACCATCGCCCTGCACGCGGGCTACGAGGGCGATCCCAGCAGTCGCGCCGCCACCACCCCGATCTACCAGACCACCTCGTTCACCTTTGACGATACCCAGCACGGGGCCGACCTGTTCAACCTGGCGGTACCCGGCAATATCTACAGCCGCATCATGAATCCGACCAATGCGGTGCTGGAGCAGCGATTGGCGGAGTTGGAGGGCGGCATCGGTGCGCTGGCGGTGGCGTCGGGCATGGCGGCGATTCGCTACGCCATCGAGGCGATTACCGAGGCCGGCAACAATATCGTCAGTACCTCGCAACTGTACGGCGGCACCTACAACCTGTTTGCCCATACCTTCCCGCGTCAGGGTATCGAGGTGCGTTTTGCCGATGCCGATGATTTTGAAGCTGTCGCAGCGCTGATCGACGCCAACACCCGGGCGCTGTTTTGCGAATCCATCGGCAACCCGGCCGGCAACATCGTCGATATCCAGCGCTGGGCCGAGATTGCCCACGCTGCTGGCGTGCCGCTGATAGTCGACAACACCGTGGCCACGCCGCTGCTGTGCCGCGCCTTCGACCACGGCGCCGACATCGTGGTGCACTCGCTGACCAAGTACATCGGCGGCCACGGGACTACCATCGGCGGTGCGATTGTCGATTCCGGCAGGTTCGACTGGACCCAGGGTGAGCGTTTTGCCGTGATGACCACTCCGGACCCGTCGTATCACGGTGTGGTGTATACCGAGGCCATGGGCGAAGCCGCCTATATCGGCCGCTGCCGGGTGGTGCCGCTGCGCAACACCGGGGCTGCCCTGTCGCCCCACAACGCTTTCCTGATCATGCAGGGCCTGGAAACCCTGGCGCTGCGTATGGAGCGGCATTGCGAGAATGCCGAGAAGGTGGCCGCGCACCTCAAGGCCCACCCCAAGGTCAACTGGGTCAACTACGCTACGCTGCCTGACAGTCCCTACCGAGAGAGCTGCGAGAAGATTTGCGGCGGCAAGGCCTCCGGCATTCTCAGCTTTGGTATCGAGGGCGGTATGGAGGCTGGCGCCCGCTTTATCGACGCCCTGCAGCTCATTCTGCGGCTGGTGAATATCGGCGATGCCAAGTCCCTGGCCTGTCACCCGGCCAGCACGACCCACCGGCAGCTTGACGCGGCCGAGTTGGCTTCAGCGGGGGTGTCCGAGGATATGGTGCGCCTGTCAGTGGGCATCGAGCATATCGATGACATAGTGGCGGATATCGATCAGGCCCTGGCGGCGGCCTGAGTCGCTGCCGGCCCGCGACAACCGGGCTTACGGACGGTGCGCAGGGGTGACGGCAAACCCTTGAAAAAAATATGGCCTTTTTGAAGTCCAGTTGTGAAACCGCTCCGTACACTAAACAGAAGTTGGACGAATGCTGACTACACGGGAGGTGTGTCATGTTGTTTCAAGCGCGGATGTACCAGACGGAAGGGCAGGCGGCGAATGCGGCCGACGCACTGATCGAAGCTGGTTTTTCCAAAAACAGTGTCACTCGTTACACCCCACCTGGCGCCGCCGGTGGTGATATGGGCGGTGCGCCCGCCGCCGGGCCGGCCAGCGATTCTGCAGCCGCGCTGCGGGTGGGCGGTATCCTCGGTGAGCACGCCGGCTACTATGCCGATCACGTCAACAAGGGTTACAGCCTGGTGGCGGTGCAGCCCCCGTTTGGCACCATGTTGAAGGCCGAGGCAATTCTCGACGCCCACAACCCGCTGCCGCTGTCGCATATGCCGCCTCCGGAGCCCTTTGTGCCCTGGACCGAGCGCCCGGCAGCGTTTTCTTCCCTGTTCGGCTGGCCGACACTGACGCGCAGTGAAACCCCGTTTTCGGATTTCTGGGGGCTGAGCACCAAGCAGGATGGCCTGTGCCACTTCTCTCGGTGGTTCAAGCCGCTGAGCGATGGCCTGCGGATGGGTAGTAATCCGCTCACAGCCAATGCCACGCCGCTGTCATCCATGGTTGGCATGGGCACCAAGAGTGGCCGCAATGAAGGTAAGACCGGGTCCTTTGGTATGTCGTTCAAGACGAAAGGCGCCACGCCGTTTTCGTCCATGTTCGGTATGCCGATTCTCACCAAGCGCAAGCATTTCCTGACGTCCTGACCCTCCATACCTGAAAGACGGCGTTTTTGCCGTCTTTCAGGGTTGAGGGTTTTATTGTGCCTGGTGTGTAAACTAAAATGGACACATTAAATAGACAACAAAACTTGACAATAGCCGGGAGCCCTTTTAGGCTCTTAATTACGCGAAAAGCTGCCTCGCAGACTAGCCGCGACAACCCATAGGTATCGGAGGATGCAATCGTGGAAAATACCTCAGAAAAAGTGTGGCCTACTGGCCTGACTATTCGTGAGTCAGAAGAGGTCCATAAGTACATCATTGACGGCACGCGCGTGTTTTTTGTGATCTCACTGATCGCGCACGCTCTCGTCTATTCATTGAGCCCCTGGCTCGGTTAAGCGAAGGAGACTGCTATGAATAACGGCAAAATCTGGTGCATCGTCAATCCCACTATCGGCATTCCGCTGTTTCTGGGTGGTGTAGCACTTATTTCTTTCACCGTACATTTCGCCATTCTTGAGAACACCACCTGGTTCCCCGCCTTCTTTGGCGGCTGATCCAGGCGGGCAAGATACCGCGAAAAGGGATAGTTCTTCGGGGCGGCAGCCGCCGCCCCAAGGCTATTCTTCCTAATTCTGCGGCGAGGTGGGTATGAGCCGGCTGCGACTCAAACTACTGCATACGTGGGCAACGCTGAGCCCGCGCTTTCTCCCCTTTGCTGATATTGTCACCCCGGACCTGCCGCTGAGCAGGCTGTTCCGGCTGTCCCTGTTCCAGGTGTCTGTGGGTATGGCGCTGGTGCTGTTGGTGGGCACGCTCAACCGGGTGATGATTGTTGAACTCAATGTGTCCGCCGCCCTGGTGGGCCTCATGCTGGCCATGCCGCTGGTGTTTGCGCCTTTGCGCGCCCTGATCGGCTTCCGTTCGGATCATCACCAGAGCGCACTGGGCTGGCGTCGTGTACCGTTTATCTGGAAGGGGTCCCTGGCCCAATTCTCCGGCTTTGCGCTGATGCCTTTCGCGCTACTGGTGCTGGCCAAACAGGGCGAGTCGGGCAATATCGCGCCCTGGGTAGGGCAGTTCACCGCCGCCGTGTCTTTCCTGCTGGTCGGGGCAGGGGTGCACACCGTGCAGACCGCCGGTCTGGCGCTTGCCACCGACCTCACGCCGTCTGAATCACACCCGCGGGTGGTGGGCCTGATGTACGTTTCCCTGCTGCTGGGCATGATTGTCAGCGCGCTGCTGTTCGGCGCCCTGCTGGTGGACTTCAGCCCGGGCCGCCTGGTGCGAGTGATCCAGTCAGCGGCAATTGCCACCATGGTGCTGAACGTGGTGGCCGTCTGGAAACAGGAGCCACGCCGCCCCGAGCGCGGTGTGCTGGCGCCGCGACCGGACCCGTCGTTCCGCGACGCCTGGGCCAAGTTCTGCGAGGGCGAGCACACAATCCGCCGGCTGGCGATTGTCGGCCTCGGTACCATGGCG
Source organism: Halieaceae bacterium (assembly GCA_028282105.1). Lineage (GTDB taxonomy): Bacteria > Pseudomonadota > Gammaproteobacteria > Pseudomonadales > Halieaceae > JANQIO01. The sequence continues at coordinate 10,906 of JANQIO010000020.1, forward strand.
TTTGGTATGGCGGATATTCTGCTGGAACCCTTCGGCGGCCATGTGCTCAATCTCACGGTGAGCGCCACCACCTTGCTGACGGCGCTGTTTGCCGCCGGCGGCTTACTGGGCTTTGGCCTGGCCTCCAAGGTGATCGCTGCGGGCGCCGAATCCTACGTTATCGCCCGCCGCGGCGCGCTGATTGGTGTGCCTGCCTTCCTGCTGGTCATCGCCGCCGCGCCGCTACAGCAACCGCTGTTGTTTGTGATCGGCAATTTCCTGATTGGATTCGGCGGCGCCCTGTTCGGGCACGGCACTTTGACCGCTACCATGAATCTGGCGCCGCGCGCGCAGGTCGGGCTGGCCCTGGGCGCCTGGGGCGCAGTGCAGGCCACGGCGGCCGGTGTCGGCATGGGGCTCAGCGGTGCCATTCGCGATATCGTCAATGCCGTGGAAGCGGCGGTCAGCCCGCTGGCAGCCGGTTCTGCAAGCGCTACGGGGTATCTTGCGGTCTACGGCATCGAGGTGGGTCTGCTGCTGGTTACCATACTGGTGACCGCCCCGTTGGTACGCCAGGCGCTGGTCGAGCGTCGGCCTGAACCCACTGCCCCGGAAGCCGTGGCCTAGGCCGGTGGCGGTGCTCGACATTATTGAATACCCCGACGAGGTCCTGAGGCAGGTCTCGCGGCCAGTCAAGGTGTTCGACAGCGCCCTTGAGGGCCTGGTTGAGGACCTGTTCGAAACGCTGGAATACAGCGCCGCCATCGGCCTGTCAGCGCCACAGGCCGGCGTCCTCGAGCAGGTGCTGGTGGTGCACGTGCCCGGCGACGACTACGGACCCCAGGTGTACATCAATCCAGAGATTCTCAGCACCGCCCGGCTCGGCATCGTCGAGGAAAGTTGCCTTTCGGTGCCGGGCATCGTCGGCAATGTCATGCGTCCCACCCAGGTGCATGTGCGGGCGCGGGATGTCAGCGGCCAACTCTTCGAGCGCGCCCTGGATGGCATGCACGCGGTAGCCCTGCAGCACGAGATGGATCATCTCGACGGCGTGCTGTTTGTCGACAAGCTGTCCTGGTTCCGCAAACTGCGCCTCAAGTGGGCGGCGAGTCGCGCCGCTCGCGAGGCAGTGGCGGCCGGTTAGCAGACCGCCGGCTAGCCCGGCACCTGTTCGCTGCGAAACCGGGCCAGCACATCCAATAGCTTCTTGGCCTCGCTGTTGGTCAACTTATCGCCGAAGGCGCTTTTCAGCGCTGTCGCGTACACCGGCCACATCTCAGCCTGCACCTGACGCCCCAGCGGACTGATTTCAATGATCTGGCCGCGGCCGTCATCAGGATCCTTGCTGCGCGCAATCAGTCCTGCTCGCTCCATGCGATTCAGCAATCTCGACAGACCATACTGGGGCAGCAGAATGCGGTTCTCCAGGTCCATGGGCCTGAGTCCCGGGTTCTCGGCGTTGCGCAGTTCCAGCAGCACGTCGTACCAGGTGAGCGGCGGATAGCCCGCATCTTTCAGGGCTTTCTCGATAAGTGTCAGCAAGGTTTTCTGTGAGCGTATCAGCTCGATCCAGGCTGAGATTTTTTTGTCGGGTATATGCGGTGCGTCCATTACAGATTTATATGCGATTGCATTTATCTTGACAAGCTGGTCGGCTCAAGGCTATACATGCACATGCATGTATATTTACTGGATAACAGTCAATTCGGCACTTTGCCGGCCGCGTGTACGTGCCGTCCCGTTCTCGGGGTGACGCCTGGCGAACTGCCCAACAGAGGAGAGATGAAGAGATGAGTAGGGAAACACCGTGCGCAGCAAATACAGCTGCGCCTGAGCTGGCGAGAGCCCTTGTGAGGCTGGCCTTTGCCACCCTGACCGCCCTGGCGGTTGCCGCCTGCGCTGGCACCTCGAACCAGCAGTCCGCGGCAGCGCAGGCAGCCCCGGTAGTGGCGGCTGATGGCGCCCCCGTCGCCGAACAGGTGGCGGCGCCGTTGGACCCTATTAAGTGTGAGAAAATGACGCCCACAGGCACTCGTATCTCCTACAAGGTCTGCAAGAAGCAGAGCGAGTGGGACGCCATTCGCCGCGGCAGCCAGCAGATGGGCGAGGAGGTGCAGCGCCGCGCCACACACAACAACGACACGCGCGGTTAAGCTCAGTCGTCTTTACCTGGTCCAGCCCTGGAGCTAACGCGGCAGGCTGGCATGCCCTGCGCCGAGCGACTATCTTGATGGAGGAGGCCGGCGGCTGATTGCAGCCGTGCCTCAGCGATTTGAGTTGTCCTCGGGGGAGTGTCGCCTTGTTGTTGAGGTTGCTGAAAGTTGGGCTGATGCTGGCCTGCGTCGCTGTGCTGCCATTCGCCAGGGCAGCCAGCAGATGGGTGAGGAAGTTCAACCCCGCGCCGCTCACAACAGCGGTGTGGGCAACTGAGCGCAGTTCGCGGCTCTGATGTTTGTGCGGTGGTTTCCGGCCTGTGGCGCGCTTGCGCGCGGTCAGGCCCGCCTGCAAATCTGCACCACGCTCTGCGGTGTCTGTGGAGCGCTCCCGGCATTCATTCTTACTAAAGCGCATGATGTCGCAGGCCTGCCTGCGACAGCGCTGTCTGTGTCTTTCTAATAGCTCGGAGAGGGCGATGGATATTCTCGAGATCAAGGAAAAGTACCAACTGAGCCGGGAGGAGGCCGCTGCTCACCTGCGCAAGCTGGCCGACTCCCTGGCCCGGCATAATGAGCTGGAGTTCACCCGGCACGGTAAGACTGTCCGGATAGACGTGGCGAATCAGGTGGAGCTGGAAATCGAGTTGGAGCTTGAATCCGACCAATCCAAGCTCGAAGTGGAGATCAGCTGGTGAGCAAAGTATTGGTTGAACACCGGGAGCGGGTCACCACGGTTACCATCAATCGGCCGGAGCTGCGCAATGCGGTAGACGCGGAAACTGCGGCTCTGCTGGCCGACGCGTTTCGCGACTTCGACGCCGACCCGGATGCCGATGTCGCGGTGCTGACCGGCGCCGGTGGCTATTTTTGCGCCGGGGCCGACCTCAAAGCTGTCTCCAGCGGGGCCGGCAGCAACCGCATGTCAGCGGATGGTGATGGACCGATGGGCCCGAGCCGAATGCTGCTGTCAAAGCCGGTGGTCGCCGCAGTTTCCGGCCCGGCCGTGGCCGGCGGCCTGGAACTGGCCCTGTGGTGTGACCTGCGGGTGGCGGACACCACAGCGGTATTCGGCGTGTACTGTCGCCGCTGGGGCGTGCCGCTGATTGACGGCGGCACCGTGCGATTGCCACGCTTGATTGGTCACAGCCAGGCCCTGGACATGATCCTGACCGGGCGCGCCGTGGATGGCACCGAGGCGCTGCAAATGGGCCTGGCGAACCGCCTGGTGAACCAGGGTGAGGCCCTCGCCGCGGCGCAGACCCTGGCCGCTGAAATCGCCGCCTTTCCGCAAGTCTGTATGCGCAGCGACCGCATGAGCTCCTACCAACAGTGGGGTATGGACCAGGCCGATGCCCTCGCGGTTGAATTTGAGGGTGGTGTGGCCGTGGTACGCTCGGGAGAGACGGTGGCCGGAGCCACGCGTTTCGCCGAAGGCGCCGGGCGTCACGGCAGTTTCGAAGACTGAACGGCGCCTGTGGCGCAGGCGAGTGGCGCAGGCGAGTGGCGCAGGTGAGTGGCGCAGGTGAAGAGCAAGGAGTTCGCCAGAGGGTATGAGAGTCAAGTGTTGAGAATGTTGCTGTGAATGCCTTAAGCAAAGCCCTGACATCAGTGGTAGAAGTTGGGCGGGAGATCCTGGCCCGCCGCATGGCGGCCCCGGACCCGGAGCTGGGCGGCGCTGCTGCCCTTACCGAGCTGTGTCGGGAGCTGATCCAGCACCGCGGTGAAGCCTCGGGCCTGGCCCTGGCTGCCGAGGTGGCGCGCCGCTACGAGCTGCTCGATTCTGACCAGCGGCCGCAGTTCTTTGACAGCCTGCTGAGCGAGTTCGGGGTCGATAATCAACAGATTCTCGCCACGGCGGAGGCCTATCGAGAGTCCCCCGACTACGAGCACCTTGCGGCGCTGAACAGGGCGGTGGAAGCGCCGCGCCTGAAGCTGTTCCGGCGCATCAACATGGCGGATGGTGGCACCGCCACGCTGGTCGCCATGCGCGGTCACCTGCGCGAGGCGATGGACGGCATGCCCGAACTGCGGGCGGTGGATTCCGATCTCAAACACCTGTTCGTATCCTGGTTCAACAAGGGCTTCCTGGAGATGCGCCGCATTAGCTGGGACACCCCAGCCAGCGTGCTGGAAAAGATCATCGCCTACGAGGCGGTGCACGCCATCAACGGCTGGGATGACCTGCGCCGCCGGCTGGACTCCGATCGCGCCTGTTTCGCTTTCTTCCATCCGGCCATGCCCACGGACCCGCTGGTATTCGTCGAGGTCGCTTTCACCGAGGAAGTACCAGGCGCTATTGCGCCCTTGCTGGCCAGCACGGATTCGAACCCGGTGGGGGCTGCCGATACCGTGGTGTTCTATTCCATCAGCAACTGCCATGCCGGCCTGGCCGGTGTGTCCTTTGGCAATTTCCTGATCAAGCAGGTGGTCGAGGAAGTGCTGGCGGAGCGCCCTGGTGTTAATACCTTTGTGACCTTGTCACCGATTCCCGGCTTCAGCCAGTGGCTGGCGAAGGCCAACCTCAGCGAGTTGGTGGACGAATCCCTGCAGGAGGCCGTGCGCGAGCCGGTCGGCAAGGTGGTGTCGGCGGAGGTACGCGATGCCTTGCTGAAACTCTGTGCCCACTACCTGCTGTGCGAAAAAAGCGGTCGCCTGGCGCGCGACCCGGTGGCGCGTTTCCATCTCGGTAACGGCGCCCGCCTGCACCGCCTGCACTGGGCCGCCGACCTGTCTGAGAAGGGCAAGCGGCAGTCGGCTGGCATGATGGTGAACTATCTTTACGACCTGGATCGCATCGAGATCAATCACGAGGAGTACTTCGACCAGGGTATTATCGCGGCTTCAAAAAGCATCAGCCGCCTGCTCTGATGGCCGCAGCCTAGAACGGCCGATTGCTGCGCGGTGAGTGGTTGCCGATGCGCAGGCGGCCACGCAGCATGCCGAGCAGCTTGAGGCTGTCATCCCGGTTGAGGAACTCACCCAGTGGGATCTCTTCCCCCTTGCTGAACAGGCTAATGGTGGGCCCGTCCCAGGGGTGCGCTTCGGGAGTCACTGAAAGGGCGGCATCATCGGCTGCAATCTCCCATTCACGCTTTGGGAAATAGTGCCCCTTCTGAATGCGCACGGTGGAGCCGCTGAGAGTAATCACATGGCGATAGCGCAGCTTCCAGCACACGTAGTAAAGCGCGCCACCGAGGGCCGTCATTTCCAGGCCCGCGAACGGCAGGATCGGCCAGGCGCCGATCGCGGCAAAGCCCATGGCAATCGCCCCCGACAGGCAACACATCAGGATCAATACGATTTTGTTGGTCTGCCAACTGGCGGAGCGGTTGGGTTCCGCGACGATCATGTCGTCGTTGCCGGTGCGCTGCTTGTATACCAAGGTCTTGTCCGGAGCCGGTGATTATTTGATTCTATGGGTGCATACGCGGGCAGACAAGGCGGGGGTTCACGGTGGCTGAGCAGAGTACTGAACAGACCCTGATCAGGGCGGAAACACTGCAGGCGCGGCTCGGGGAAGTCGTGGTACTGGACTGTCGATTCAGTCTGGGCAATTCCGGGGCCGGGGCCCGCGCCTATGCCGAGGGTCATATTCCCTCAGCCCACTACCTGCACCTGGAACGGGACCTGTCGGGCCCGGTAGGGGAGCATGGTGGCCGCCACCCGCTGCCGGCGGCGGCGGATTTCGCGGCCCGACTGGCGCAGTTGGGGATTGATCGCAAGACCCCGGTGGTGGCTTACGATGACAACAACTTCGCCTTCGCGGCCCGCCTGTGGTGGATGATGCGCGCCCTGGACTACCGGGATGTGCGACTGCTGGACGGCGGACTGGCCGCCTGGCGCGCCGCCGGTGGTGGACTGGATACCGCCACGCCGCTGGCAAGGCCGGTAACAGTGCCGGTGGTGGGGGACTATCGCGGCACCCTGGACATGTCAGCCGTCAGGCATGCCCGCCAGGCTGACGCGCAGCTGGTGGATTCCCGTGACCCGCCTCGTTACCAGGGCCTGGAAGAACCCATAGACCCGGTGGCTGGCCATATCCCCGGTGCGCTCAACCTGCCCTGGCAGGGCGTCAGTGATCAGCAGGGCCTGGCGCTGTCCCCGCAAGCCCAGCGCGAACGGCTGGCGGTTCTGCCGCCCGACCGCGAGCTGGTGGTGTACTGTGGCTCAGGAGTAACGGCCTGCGTGAACCTGCTGGCCCTCGAATTGGCCGGCTACCACGGTGCGCGCCTCTATCCAGGCAGTTGGAGTGATTGGTGCAGTTATCAGGAAAATCTTGAGGAACTGAGCTGAGGCCTCGGCTTTGCCCCGGCTCAGCGGGCGACTCCCAGAGCTAAGCTCACGGCTTTGCCCCGGCTCAGCGGGCGACTCCCAGAGCTAAGCTCACGGCCCGTCCTGCTGCTACGCCCGCGGCTCAGTTCACCAGATCGGCGCACTTCACGCAGTAGGCCGTTTCCGGGATCGCCTCAAGGCGGGCAAAGCCGATGTCTGCACCACAGCGGGCGCATTGCCCGTAGGTGTGATCTTCAATGCGCTGCAGAGCCGCCTTGATATGGGCGATGGAAACCTGCGTCTCCTTGCCGATTTCCTCCAGCACATCGTCGTTTTCACGCTCTGTGGCCTGCTCTGCAAAGTCGCTGGAGAGGGTCTTGGTAATGTCTTTGGTGACGCCCGCCAGCCGGACTTCGTGATCAGCCAGCTTGGCTTCCAGTGCGGATTTTTGTTTTGTGTAGTCCATGTGGTCCTCCACTATCTCTCGACAGCTGATGGTTATAGTGTAGCGGCTGGCGGAAATACCCCCATGATCTGTATCAGAATTCTGGCGCGCAGTGCTGGGCGATCCAGTCGCCGTTGGCGGGGTGGGTAAAACCCAGGTAACGCGCATGCAGCAGCAATCGCGGCGCCATGCCCAGGGCTTGCTGGTGGGCGTACAGGTCACAGCCCAGGATCGGGTGGTCAATAGCGGCCAGATGGAGGCGCAGCTGGTGTGATCGACCGGTTTCCGGCTTCAATAACAGCCGGCTGCGGTCTGCTTTGCGCTCCAGCACCTCAAAGCGGGTCAGCGCCTGTTTGCCGCGCTCTGGGCAGATTTTCTGCCGCGGGCGATTTGCCCAGTCCGGGGCAATGGGCAGGTCGATTTCGCCGGCGTCCTGCGCCACCTGGCCATAGACCACGGCGTCGTAAGCCTTGTGCACCCGGCGCTCCTGAAACTGCCGGCTGATGTGGGAGTGGGTGGCGGCGTCCAGCGGAATCACCATGATGCCGGAGGTGTCGAGGTCCAGCCGATGCACAATGGAGGCGCTGGGGTAAGTCTTGCGGATGCGATTGATGACGCAGTCCTGATTGTCGGGGTGACGGCCCGGCACCGACAGCAGTAGCTGCGGTTTGCGGACAAACAGCAGGTGCGCATCGGCGTAGAGGATATCCACGGATTCCTCGCAGGGCGGTACGATATAGGTCATGGGGGAAGAATCGCGCGCTGTGACATCCATTCTACACCGGGAGCATGCCGGCCTTTCCAGGCTATTGCAGCAACACCTGCCTTTTGCCCGCGCCGAGTGCCAGGCGCTCCCCGATGAGCCGGCCCTGGCGCTGTACCTGTTGAATCCCGACTTTCCACAGCATGCGCTAACCGCCGAGCAAATGAACGCGGTGCTCAACTACCCGGCCTACTGGGCTTTCTGCTGGGCCAGCGGCCAGGTGTTGGCGCGGCTGCTGCGCGAGCAGCCGGACCGGGTCCGCGGCCAGCGCGTGCTGGATTTTGGTAGCGGTTCCGGGGTAGCCGGCATCGCCGCTGCGCGGCAGGGCGCGGCCGAAGTAGTGGCCTGCGACATCGATGCGGATGCCCTGGCGGCCACTGCAGCCAATGCGGCACTCAATCAGGTGTCGGTTGAGCTGCGGGACAACTTTGAAGCCTGCGAGGGGCACTTCGACACCATCCTGGTAGCGGATGTGCTCTACGACCGTGACAACCTGCCCTGGTTGGATCGCCTGGCCGATCGCGCCGATCAGGTGCTGGTGGCCGACTCAAGGATTCGCAACTTCTCCCACCCGCGCTACCGCAAGCTGGGAGAATGGCAGAGCAACACCTTGCCTGACCTGGATGAGTCACCGGAGTTCCGCCGGGTATCGATATACGTCAGCCACACCGGACAGGTTTGAGCACGCTCTTGCCTTACCGCTGACCTGGATCGCCGCGCACGGCGAACTATCGATCGGGCGGCGGCGTTGCTGCGATGGCTGCGGCGAACTCCGCCATCTCGTCTGCGGTGTACCGGCTGTGAACCCGCTGTGTCGAGGGCGGCTGGTGGTTGCGGCTGACGCCGGGGCGGTGCTCGGTGGCGGGGCGGATCGGCCGCGGCACAAAGCCGCCGCCGCAGTTGGGGCAAACGTTCAGCAGCACCGTTTCCACGCAGTCGGCGCAGAAGGTGCACTCGTACGTGCAGATCCGGGCGTCTTCCGCGTCCGGCGGCAGGTCGCGGTCGCAACACTCGCAGTTGGGGCGCAGTTCCAGCATCCTGCCGTCGTCAGTGCCCGAGCGCGGTGCGATAAGCGGCGATGGCGTTGGCGAAGCCCATGCGGATAGCATCCACGGTGAGCGCGTGGCCGATAGATACCTCGAGGACGCCGGGTATGGTCGCGAAGCGCGGCAGGTTGTTGAGGTCCAGGTCGTGGCCGGCGTTGACACCCAGCCCCAGTTCATTGGCGAGTTCGGCGGCGGTGCGGAAACGCTCAAATACCTCGTCCACATTGCGATTGTGCTTGCAGGCGTCGGCATAGCTCTCGGTGTAGAGCTCAATGCGGTCGGCGCCTGTCTGCGCGGCCAGTCGAATCTGTTCCCCGTCCGGGTCCATAAACAGGCTGCTTCGCACGCCAAGGGTTTTCAGCTGCCCGACAATGTCGGCAACGCGATCACCGTCCCGGCGCAGGTCAAAGCCGTGATCCGAGGTGAGCTGGTTGTCGCCGTCGGGCACCAGAGTGGCCTGGTGGGGCCGGGTTTCCTGTACCAGCGCCATGAAACCCGGATAGTCGCCGACGCCCTCGCGATCAGTCGCTCTGGACGGTGCGAAGGGATTGCCCTCGATATTGAACTCCACCGGCCCACCGCCAGTGTGCGTGAGCCCCGACACCAGCGGGGCCAGTGCCAGGCAGTCGTCGGCGCGAATATGGCGCTGGTCGGGGCGCGGATGGACGGTGATACCATCCGCGCCCGCGTCCACCGCCATGCGCGCGTGCTCGGTCACGCTCGGGTTGGTGGTATCCCGGGAGTTGCGAATCAGCGCAATCTTGTTGAGGTTGACGCTAAGGGCAATCATTCGCTGGCCGCGGGCTCCGGCGCTGCAGGCTCTGCTTCCTGGCCGACGATCACCACCTCATTGATCAGGATCGGCGTTACCGGCACGTCGCCATGGCCCATCATCTGGCCGGTGGGTTCGATAGCGATAGAGTCGACCACGAACATGCCGTCCACCACTTCACCGAACACGGTGTAGCCGGGGCTGCCGGGCGACCAGTCGAGGCGGAAGTTGTTGCGCACGTTGATAAAGAACTGGCTGGTGGCGCTGTCGGGTTCGTTAGTGCGAGCCATGGCGATGGTGCCACGCTCGTGGTGCAGGCGGTTGCGCGATTCGTTCTTGATCGGGTCACCGGTGGGCTTTTCCTCCATACGCGGCGTCATACCGCCACCCTGGATCATGAAGCCGGGAATCACCCGGTGAAAGATGGTGCCTTCATAGAACCCGCTTTCAGCGTAGCTGAGGAAGTTCTCCACGGTGACCGGCGCCTTGTCGGCAAACAGGCGCACAGTGATGTCACCGAAGCTGGTCTTGATGATGACCTGCGGGTCTTCCGCTGCGGCGGTTGTCGCTGCCGCCAGCAGCAGTGCGGCGATCCAGTGTTTCATTGCTTCCTCCTTAAGGTTTTCGTCAAGGCCTGCGCTGTGGACGCTGGCTGCGAATACTCAGCTCGACTCAAGCCCAACTCGAACTGCTGCGCGGCCGGGGTCGCAGGCGCTGGGCAATCAGTGCAAGCAGCACGCCCCCCAGCACGGCCATGGCGCCGTTCATGAAAGCACGGCTGTCCTCGCTGTCCTTGAGACGCTGGTTCTCGGCTTCCAGCACCTCAATGCGGGTGTGCATGACCTGGCTTTCCTCGGTGAGCCGGCGATTGGTGATATCCAGGTTCAGCGCGTTGCTGGACAGGCGTTTGAGATCCTGTAACTCGCTCTCGCTGCTATCCAGCGCTTGCTCCAGCTCGGCCACGCGTCCCTGGGCGCCGTTCAGCGCGGTGCGCGTCTCCACCAGCTGGGACCTAAGGCTGCCCTCGTCGCCCAGCAGGTTGTCATACATGGACTGCAGCGCCGCCAGGCGATCGGCGGCCGGTTCCTGTTCGGTGAGATAGCGGCTCAGCATCCAGCCCTCGGTGCCGTTGTCGGTGACCACCCGGGCGTAACCGGAATCCTCGTTGCTTTCCTCCACGGTTAGCCGGGTACCACTGGGCAGGCCGCGGTGAACGATACGGAATTCCGTGCCCTGGCCGCTGCGTAACGGCACGTAGAGCACGTCGGTGATGTACCGGGTTTCCTGGGCGGCCACAGTAACGGAGTGCAGGGCCAGCGCGCACAGCCACGGCGTCAGGTAACGTTTCATGGAGCTTCGGTCCTTATACGTGTTCTCGGAGCGCCCGAAAGCGCTCAGGGTAAAACGATTTTGTAGGGCTTGACCACTACCCGGGCAAACACGCCGGCGGTCACGTAGGGGTCGGCATCGGCCCAGGCCTGCGCCGCCTCCAGGCTGTCGAACTCCGCGATGATCAGGCTGCCGGTGAAGCCGGCGTCACCCGGCTCCTCGGTGTCCAGTGCCGGGTGCGGGCCTGCCACCAGCAGGCGACCTTCCGCCTTTAGCACCTCAACCCGTTGCAGGTGCTCGGGACGCACCTGGGCGCGCAAGGGCAGGCTGTTGGCGACGTCTTCGCAGATGATGGCGTAATACACTAGTCTGGCTCCGCGGCGGCCTCGACCGGGGCGCCGTCTTCTTCGCTGAGGTGTGGCGCGATCATCACGCCGGTGATAATGGTCAACAACAGGGTGAAACCAAAGGCGGAGTAAAGCTTGTAGCTCACCCAGAACGCCTCGCTGAACTGGTAGGCCACCACCAGGTTGAGGGCGCCGACCAGGGAGAAGTTGCCTACCCAGAGCCACAGCAGGCGGTTCCAAATCGGCTTTGGCAGGACAATCTGCGCACCCAGGGCGCGCTCAATCAGGTTGCGCTCGCCGATAAAATGGCTGGCGGCAAAGGCCAGAGCCATCACCCAGTTGAACACCGTGGGCTTCCAGAAAATGAAGGTCTGGTCGCGGAACAGCAGGGTGGCGCCGCCAAATACGCAGACTGCCGCCAGCAGCCACAGCAGGCGTTTTTCCAGCTCCCGGGTAAACACCCAGGTCAGCAGCACCTGCAGGGCGGTAGCGACTATGAGCACGGCAGTGGCGGAGAAAATGCCGTCCAGGGTGTAACTCCATTCCCCCACGGACACCGTGTCTCCGCGCATCTGGTAGGCAATGAAAAACAGGATGATCGGAATAAATTCCGCGAGTTGCTTCATGGAGGGGTCTCTATGTCAGCCTTGGCTGCTGCCGGATTCTCGATCTGTTGCTGTTGAGAGTCTGCTGGCAGAAAAAAGTTGCTGGAAAAATCCTGTGTCCTGGCGGAAAACGCCTGTCGAGAGCTATCGCTGATGTGGTGGAGTCTGGATAATGCTGGCCCCATGATAATTGATTTCCACACCCATAGTCATGCCTCGGACGGAGCCCTCGCCCCGCGTGAACTGCTGCAGGAAGCCGCGGCTGCCGGGGTGCAGCAATTTGCGCTGACCGATCATGACACCGTGGCGGGGTACCGCGCGCTGGTGGAAGACGACGGCGCCGTGCCGGCGGGCATGCAACTGCTGGCGGGGACCGAACTGTCTACCCTGTGGAGCGGGGTGGGCATCCACGTGGTGGGCCTGGGAATGGACATCGATCACCCGGTGTTGCGCGCCGGGCTGGACGTGCTGGATGCCGCCCGCCGTGAGCGCGCCGGTCTGATCGCCGCGCGCCTGGAGAGACTGGGTATGCCCGGAGCCCTGGCCGGCGCACAGGCCGCGGCCGGGGTGAGCCAGATTGGTCGACCGCACTTCGCAGCATGGATGGTGGCCCAGGGTCACGTGAAAGATGCCAACCAGGCCTTTGACAAGTACCTGGGCGCGGGCAAGACCGGCGATGTGAAAACCTGCTGGCCATCGCTGGCCGAGGCCACCGGCTGGATTGTCGCCGCCGGCGGTACCGCGGTGCTGGCGCACCCGCTGAAGTACCGCATGACGCGCGCCAAGCTGAAACGCTGCCTGAAGGACTTTGCCAGCGCCGGGGGCAGCGCCATGGAGGTCTATTCCGGCCGCCAGACCGAAGAACAGACTCGCGACCTGTGCAAGCTGGCGGTGGCACAGGGGCTGCTGGCCTCCGTCGGCAGCGACTTCCACGCCCACTGGGATTACGGGCCGCGGCTGGGCTTTGATGTCTCGCGGCTACCTGCCGATGTGGTGTTGCTGACTGCCGAGCGGCTCGGGCGGCAGGCCGCATGAGCCAGTTTTTCCAGGTGCACCCCGACAATCCGCAGGTGCGATTGGTGCGCCAGGCCGTGGATATCGTGCGCGCCGGGGGTGTGATCGTCTATCCCACGGACTCCGCCTATGCGCTGGGCTGCCATATTGGCGACAAGGATGCCCTCGACCGCATCCGCCGGATACGCAAGCTGGACAAGGACCACAACTTCACGCTGGTCTGCCGGGACCTGTCGGAGCTGGCGACCTATGCGCGGGTGGATAACGCCGCCTACCGGCTGCTGCGCAATAACACTCCCGGCGCCTACACCTTTATCCTGCAGGCCACCTCCGAAGTGCCGCGGCGCCTGAAACACCCGAAACGCAAGACCATTGGCCTGCGAGTGCCCGACAATCGCATTGCCCTGGACCTGTTGGCTGCCCTGGGGGAACCTCTGATGAGTGTCACCCTAATCATGCCGGGCGACGAGTTCCCCCTTACCGACCCCTACGACATCCGCCATATGCTGGAACACGAGGTGGATTTGGTGATCGATGGCGGATTCTGCGGGCTGGAGCCCACCACGGTGATAGACCTGTCGGAGGGAGTGCCGCTGGTGGTGCGCGACGGCAAGGGCGAAAGCGAACCCTTTATGGCGGCTTGAGCTGGCGGCGCTGTTTACCGCCGCCTGCTGGCGGCTTTAGCTAGCGGCACTGTTTACCGCCGCCCCCCAAGGCGGCTTTAGCTAGCGGCACTGTTTACCGCCGCCCCCCAAGGCGGCCTTAGCTAGCGGCACTGTTTACCGCCGCCCCCCAAGGCGGCTTTAGCTAGCGGCGCTCTGCACCCCGAGGGTATAATCGCGGCTTCCATAATCAGCAGGTGAACAGTGAGCGAATCAGTCGAGGATAGCTCCAACAAGGCCGCCGGTGAGGCGCCCGACGAGACCCCCAGCAGCGCGACAAGCGCGGAGCAAACACCTTCCCAATCATTGGCTGACTTGCGCCAGTCTCCCCAGCAGGGTGAGATGCCGTTCGCCGTGGTGCTGGGGCAGGCCATGACCGAAATTCCCAAGGATCTCTACATTCCACCGCGGGCCCTGGAAGTCTTCCTGGAGGCCTTCGAGGGCCCTCTGGACCTGCTTCTGTACCTGATCCGCCGTCAGAACATCGACATCCTCGATATCGATGTGTCCGACATCACCGACCAGTACATGCAGTATGTGGAACTCATGGACGCCATGCAGTTCGAGCTGGCGGCCGAGTACCTGCTGATGGCGGCAATGCTGGCGGAGATCAAGTCGCGCATGCTGCTGCCGCGCTCGGAGAGCGTGGAAGAAGATGAAGAGGATCCGCGGGCCCAGCTTATTCGCCGCCTGCAGGAGTACGAGCGCTTCAAGAAAGCAGCCGAGGATATCGATGAGATGCCGCGGGTTGAACGCGAGGTGTTCACGGCCAGTGCCGAGCCGCCGGATATCCAGCGCAGCCGCCCGGACCCCGATGTGGACATGCGCGAGTTGCTGGCAGCGCTGACTGAAGTGCTGCGCCGGGCGGAGATGTATGAGCATCACCATATCCAGCGCGAGGCCCTGTCTACCCGGGAGCGCATGTCGGACGTGCTCGATACCCTGCGTGACAAGCAGTTTGTGCCCTTTGTCTCGCTGTTTCGGGTCGACGAGGGCCGCCTCGGCGTGGTGGTCACCTTCCTGGCCATCATGGAGTTGATCAAGGAATCCCTGGTGGAAATCGTGCAGACCGATAGTTTTGGCCCCATTCATGTCAAGGCCAGGGCTGATACTTCCATGGAGGGTGAGGCGCCGCCGGATACAGCCGCCAATGACCCGGTGCAGGAGGAAACCCCCGGTCCAAGCGGTGACAACACAGACAACGAGGACGAAGCGTGAGCGATAGCGCAGACACCAGCGGCCTGGTGCAGATCCTGGAGGGGGCCATCCTGGCCGCTGGCCGGCCACTGACGGTGCAGAACATGGCAGACCTGTTTGAGGAGCACGAGCGCCCCGCCAATACGGAGATTCGCGAGGCTCTCAAGCAGGTGGCGGAGCGCTGTGAGGGCCGCGGTTTCGAGCTGCAGGAAGTGGCCAGCGGTTTTCGTTTCCAGGTGCGCCAGCAGCTCAGCCCCTGGATCGGCCGGCTGTGGACCGAACGCCCGGCCAAATACTCCCGGGCGCTGCTGGAAACCCTGGCGTTGATTGCCTACCGCCAGCCCATTACCCGCGGTGAAATCGAGGAGATTCGCGGCGTGGCGGTCAGCAGCAATATCATCAAGACGTTGCACGAGCGCGACTGGATTCGCGTGGTCGGGCACCGGGATGTCCCCGGCCGGCCCGCCATGTACGCCACCACCCGTAACTTCCTGGACTACTTCAATCTCAAGAACCTGGACCAGTTGCCGGCGCTGGCCGAGATACGTGACTTCGATACGCTGACCGCGGAGCTGGGCTTTGAGCCGATCCCCGAGCTCTCTGAGCCACCCGCTGAGGGCGAAGCCGTTGCAGGCGCTGCAGAGGCGGCGGACGATGCTGCGGTGGAGGGCGAGCCGGCCGCCGAGTCAGCGCAGGCGGAGGAGGTCGAGGGCGAAGAGACCCTGAGTGTGGATGCACTGCGAGCCGCGGCGGAAGCGGCCGGTGACTCAGCGGAGGAAGCAGAACAAGAGTCCAGCGATGACGGTGCCGGCGCAGACGACGAGGAAGCACGCGACCAGGGCCATGGCTGAAGCGGGTGAAAAGCTACAAAAGGTGCTGGCCCGCGCCGGGCTCGGTTCGCGCCGGGAGATGGAGCGCTGGATCGAAGCCGGCCGGGTGCAAATCGATGGTCGCCAGGCCACCCTGGGGGATCGGGTAGACGGCGAGGCGTCGATCTCCGTCGACGGCAGGGCCATTGCACCCGGTGAGGTCAACAAGACCCGGATACTGCTCTACCACAAACCCCGTGGCGAGGTGTCCTCGCGCAAGGATCCGGAAGGGCGCAAGACCGTATTCGACAAGCTGCCGCGGCTCAAGAACGGCCGCTGGATTTCTGTGGGCAGGCTGGATTTCAACACCAGCGGCCTGTTGCTGTTCACCACCGACGGCGAGCTGGCCAACGCCCTGATGCACCCGTCTTCGAACATCGAGCGTGAGTACATGGTGCGGGTAAAGGGCGAGGTCGATGCAGACACGCTGCAGCGCCTGCACGAAGGCGTCATGCTGGAAGACGGCATGGCGCGTTTTACCGACATTGTCGACGGCGGCGGCGAGGGCAAGAATCACTGGTACTACGTGGTCATCATGGAGGGGCGCACCCGCGAGGTACGCCGGCTGTGGGAGTCACAGGATTGCGTGGTCAGCCGCCTCAAACGCACGCGCTACGGCAATGTGTTCATTCCGTCCAGGGTCAAACAGGGCATGTACGTCGAGCTCGACAAGAAAGAGGTCAAAGGCCTCTATGAGCTGGCCAAGCTGCCGCCCAAGCCCATTGAGGCGGCCACGCCCACCCAGAAAAAACGTGAGCAACGCCAGCTTGAAAAGCGCGGCGACAGCAAGCCGAAACGGAAAGCGCCGCGCAAAGCGGCCACTGGCAAGTCCTCGGGCGGCAAATCCAGGCCCGCGAAAGACAGGAAGTCAGCCAGCAAGGGCTGAGCACAGCCTGCAGAGCCGTTTGGAAAGGAGTCCACGCATGACGTATCGCACCACCGCCCTCATCGCTATCACATCCGCTTCCCTGCTTTGGTCCGCGCTGTCCAGCGCCGGTGGCCCGGTGTTTGTTGACCTGTCTGCCGGCGCCAAGGATGCGCGCATTACCGGCAGCAACCCGGCGGGCATGACCCAGCTCGACGAGACTGCCTGGCGCACCGGGCTTATCGTCTCCTACAGCGAGAGCACCTGGGAGGCCAGTTCCAGCGGCCTTGGGATCAGCACCGAAACCGAATCCGACAGCACCCTGTGGATTCCCTCCTTGTTCTACGTGCGTCCCCTCAATGACAAGTGGACGGCGGGTGTGTCCCTGTCGGCGACCGGTGGCCTGGGTGACGATGGCGGTGAAGACTCAGTGACCCGCTACCTGTCCGAGGAATGGTCGCTGGGAGCGTTCACCGTGCAGCCATCCGTGGCCTACCAGCTCAACGACCAGTGGTCTATCGGCGCCGGCATTGGCATCAACTACATCATCTATTCCTGGGAGGCGGCGGTGTTCAACGGCGTCGACCAGGCCGACGGTGAGGTCGAAGTTGAGCCAGATGACCTGAGCGTGAACTACATACTCAGTGCCCATTGGGCGCCGACGGCGCAAACGCGCTTCGGCCTGTCCTGGCGCTCTGAGTACGAACCCAATATGGAGGACACGCCGGACTACAGCAACGTCGACCCGGACCGCCAGGCTGACGGCGATCTGGAGCTCAATGTCACCTTCCCGCAGAGCCTGCTGGGGGGTGTCTACCACGAGTTCGCCAACAGCCACTGGCTGTCGCTGGACCTGCTGTGGATCGAGGCCAGTGAGTTCAATATCGAAACAGCGGTGGTCGAGGAAGACGGCGGCATCACGGTCAACCCCTACAACCTGGAAGACACCTGGGTGGCCACGCTGGGTTGGGGCATGGATATCGACCCGCGCTGGTCGGTCGGCCTGGGGCTGATCTATGTTGACGACCCCATCGATGAGGACAATCGCAATGTGCTGTTGCGGGTGGATTCCCTGTGGGGCCTGGGCGCCTCGGTGGAATACAGCCGGCAAGATGGCATGACCGTTGGCGCCAACCTGAGCTGGCTGGACACTGGCGATGCCCCGGTCAGTACCCCGATTTTGCCGATCATTGGCGCGATCGAAGGCGAGTTTACCGATCGCACCAATCTGCTATTTGAAGTCTATGTAAGCTGGTAGCGGCAAATTCACGGGTGCAGCGGGCGGCGACATCAGCTTCGGTTAAACTTGTTTTGACGCCAACCTACTGATGACGCTGTCGTACAGCCGCTCACTTTGGCCGCAAACTTGAAAAAATGAGGGAGACATCATGTACCTGAAAGCTTCTGCCGCGCTGCTTCTTTCCTGTGTTGTTATCGCAGGCAGCACCGACGTCCAGGCCCAGCGCAAGGGCAACACCGCTCGTGTCACGATTGGCGTGGTCGAAGGTGCGCAGCGTGTGGAATTTGATTCTGGAGCCGGCAAGGGCGCCCTGTTGGGTGGTGCCGTCGGCTGGGCGCTGGCGCGCAACCAGTCCAGCGGCACCCAGGCCGCCGCCGCGGCGGCTGGCGCAGGCCTTGGCGCGGCTTCACAAAACGCCCGTCACGGCGGCTCCGGCATGCAGTACGCCGTGCGAACCGGTGAAGGCAGCCTGATAACCGTCGTGACTGACCAGACGGAAGTGCGTATTGGCGATTGCGTGTCCGTGGAGGAGACCGGCGATGTCGCCAACATCCGCCGCGTCGATAACGATCTCTGCACCCCGGCATCTCCGGAAGTGGTGGAGACCTACAGTGAAGAACTCGTCGAAGACGCGGATAGCTGTCACAAGGCCAAGGAACGGCTCTTTGACGCCACCACACCGCAGGAAGTCGAGGTGGCGCGCCAGATTATGGAAGCCTTCTGCAACGACTAAACCGTCCAGCGGTTGGCCTGCAGGTCGGCCGCATTTCCCTTTCTCACAATAAGAGGACGCCGTGATGACTATTATCCCTACCGCCAAATCCCTCGCAGGCCTGTTGACGCTTGCATTGCTGCCTCTGGTCAGCACCGGGCTCGCAGCCCAGGAGCACGATTCCACCTTTGACAACCTGGTGCGCGTCGAGGGCGCCCCGTCGGCGGCGGCCTATATCGATCCGGACGCGGATTTCAGCGTTTATACCCACGTTAAGATTCTGGAGCCCTATGTGGCCTTCCGCGCCAACTGGCAGCGCGACCAGACCCGCAACAATCCCGCAGCCCGGGTTAGCGCCAGCGATATGGACCGCATTCGCACCGCGGTGGGTGATTTGCTCACCGATGTGTTCGTCGAAGCGCTGGAAGCCGAGGACGGCTATACGGTGGTCAACGAACCCGGTGAGCACGTGCTGGTGTTGCGCCCGGCCATTATCGACCTGGATGTATCAGCGCCGGACAACCGCGGTGCGGGACGCAGCAATTCCTTCTCCACCACGGCCGGCGCCGCAACCCTCTATGTCGAGTTGTTTGACGGCGCCTCCGGTAAAATTATCGGCCGCGCCATCGATCGCCGCACCGCCTCGCGCCCCGGTGGTCAGATGCAATGGAGCGATAGCGTGACCAATACCTCGGATGCGCGCCGCATGTTCCGCGTCTGGGCAGACCGGCTGCGCAGTTTCCTGGACAGCCACTACTCGGGCAAGTAAGCCTCGGCACTGCCGCCTCCAGCCGTGAGTGGCTGTGGGCGGTTCTCTGCCCTTGCATCGATCAGCCAGCCGTCGATGCGCTCAAGCATGTAGTCATAGAACGGATTGTGGCGCGCGCGCAGCACCCAGCTCGGTGAAATGCGCAGCAGCTTGCTTTCGCCGTGGATGGCAAAATTGCCCAGGAACACGCGATCGGTGTCGTCGGGTCGCTGCGCACCGTAGAGCGGGTCGTCTGGCGGGAACGGCAGGGCAATATGTGACAGCGACAGCGAACCCTGCGGCCAGCTTTTCCCCAGCTCGACTTCACGGCGGGGCCCCGCCGTCATCGGCGGCTGGGTGCGGGCGACCAGTTCAATGCTGTCGCTGTCGCGGTTGGTCACCACGGTCACCGTGAAGGGCAGCGTGGCGTCATGCAGCAGTCGGCCTGCGATGGGGCCGGGGTCGTTTACCAGAATGCTGGCGTTGGCAGCGCGCCGATTGATATCGAACAGCAGGTATTCGTGTCGGTCCGGCGCCAGTTGTGCCAACAGGCTGTCCGCCACGGCGCTGGTGGACGTGGTGGCATCGACGGCGGACTTCAGTACCAGAATGGGAGGGAAGGACGCCAGCTCAGCCGCTGAGCGCGCGGCAATGCCGGCGCTGACCTTGCGGGTGATCTTGTGTACCTGCTCGGCGGCATTGGTGGCAAAGGACTTGTACTTGAAGGGGTCGAACTCCGGCTGGATGTTCAGCCAGGCCAACCCGCCCAGCCCGGGAAGCTCCGAGAGCCTGTGGTTCCACTGCGCCAGTGCTGCGGCCGGGCTGATAGCAATGGCCGGTGACAGCATAACGATGCTGGCAGGTGCCGGCAGAGAGGCATCGTCCATCTGCTCCAGCGTGTAGTGGAGCGCCACCGGCGCGCCGGTGGAGTAGCCCAGGATATGAATAGGCGTCTCTGTGTGCCTGCTTCCAAGGTGCAACATCGCCAGGCGTGCGGCGGCGGTCATATCCCGCCAGTCCAGCTTCAGCAGCCCGGAGGGTATGGTGCCGTGGCCGGGAAAGCGCAGCCCCAACACGTCATAGCCGCTCGCGTGCAGTTGCTTGCCTATCGCGCTCAGGCTGTAGGGCGAATCGGACATGCCGTGCAGCAATAGCACGGCGCCATGGGGCCGCGCGGCCCGCATCTCGAAGCTGCGGTTCCAGTCGATTTGCCACTGCGCAGGGTCGGCTGCGCTGCCGCGGCTGTAACGCTCCAGTCGATGCGCCTCGCCTCGCGGCGTGTGGGCGTAGATTCTGTCCTGCACTTCGGCAAACAGCCGCTCTTCGAGTGCCAGGTAGGCTTCGAAGCTGTCGATCTCCGACTGGCGCCGGTGGCTGAATTCCTCTGCAAGCTCAACACTGTGCCAAAGCTGTTGATCGGGGGCCTTCGTGTTCAGCGCATAGAGGCCCGCCAACAGCAGAATCACCAGCACGACCAGAGTGCGCGCGGCCAGCTTCAGAAGCTGCTTCAAGCGATGCATGCTTGTTCCCCAGGGTTTGGTGGCCTCAGTATACGAGCCGCGCGCGCGGCGGCACAGGTGGGCTACTGGGCGTTGAAGGTGCGGCCCGTTACCCCGAGGCTGTCAGCGCCCATCAGGTAGAGGTAGCTGGGCATAATGTCTGCCGCTGTTTGCAGGCTGCCCGGATCTTCGCCCGGGTAGGCGGCAGCGCGCATGCGGGTGCGGGTGGCGCCAGGGTTCAGGCAGTTCACGCGCACCCGGCTGATGTTTTCCAGCTCATCTGCCAGTACCTGCACCAGGCCCTCGGTGGCAAACTTGGAGACCGCGTAGGCGCCCCAGTGGGCGCGGCCCTGGCGCCCGACGCCGGAGGACGTGAAGATGATCGAGCCGTGCGCTGCGGCTTCCAACTGGGGCAGCAGAGCCTGGGTCAGTAGCACCTGGGCGTTGACATTGACCTGCATGACCTCCTGCCAGACCTGCGGTTTGTAGTGCGCGATGGGGCTGCGCTCGCCCAGCAGTGAGGCGTTGTGCAGCAGGCCGTCCAGGCGCCCAAAGGCTTCGGCGATGGAGGCGGCCAGGCTGGCGTAGTCTTCCGCCGTGGCGGTGAGCATATCCGCTTCAAATATCACCGGCTGCGGCAGGCCTTCCCCCTCGATCTCGTCATACACCGCCTCCAGCTTGGCCGCGGTGCGGCCCAGCAGAATGACCGTGGCGCCGTGGCGGGCATAGCAGCGGGCGGCTTCGCGGCCGATACCATCGCCGGCGCCGGTGACCAGGATCACCTTGTCAGCGAGCAGGTTGGCAGCGGCCTGGTAGTCGTCGGGGATCTGGGAAATGTTCATGGCTTGCGGGCCTCGGCGACCAGGGTCTTCAGGCTTTCACTGCTATGGGCGACATCGTCAGCACCCCAGCGGGCGGGATCGTCGTCGCGATGGATATAGCCGTAAGCGGCGGCAATGGTATACATACCGGCGGCGCGGCCGGCATCGACGTCGCGCGGGTGATCGCCGATGTACACCACTTCATGGGGCGCGCAGCCCAGTTGTTCGCAGTTCAGCAGCAGCGGTTCCGGGTCCGGCTTGGGGCGGCTGACATGGTCCGGGCAGACCACGCTGGCCGGCGCCGGCTCAAGCCCCAGGCGATCCAGCAACGGCTCGGTCAGCCAGCTTGGCTTGTTGGTGGAAATACCCCAGCAAATACCGGCCTCGGCGAGTTCGCCAAGCAGCGCCAGGATGCCGGGGTAGGGGGTGGTGGCGCGACCCAGGTCCTGGCGGTAGATCTCCAGGAAGCGCAGCCGCTGGGTTTCAAAGTCCTCGTGGTCCTGCGCCAGGTCCAGCGCCAGGGAGACCATCGCGCGGGCGCCGTCCGAGACCACCGCGCGCACGGCGGCCGGCTCCATCGGCGCCAGCGCGTGTTCCGCACGCAGGGCCTGCACGACTTCGACAAATTCCGGCGCGGTGTCCAGCAGGGTGCCGTCGAGGTCGAAGACCACCGCCTTGAGGTGTTGCGGGAACATCAGTCGGGCTTGTGGCAGTGGATCATGTAATTGACGCTGACATCTTTTTCCTCGAGCCAGTAGTTGCCGGTGATGGGGTTATACAGCAAGCCCGTCATGTGCTTGAGCTCCAGGCCGGCTTCTCGCACCCACTCCGCCAGCTCGGCGGGCTTGATCAGCTTGGTGTAGTCGTGGGTGCCCTTGGGCAGCAGACGCAGCACGTATTCGGCGCCGACAATCGCAAACAGGTAGGATTTCGGGTTGCGATTGATGGTGGAGAAATACAGATGGCCTCCCGGCTTGCACAGCTCGGCGCAGGCTTTCACCACCTGGGAGGGGTCTGGCACGTGCTCGAGCATTTCCAGGCAGCACACCACGTCGAAGCTCTCGGGTTGCTCCGCGGCCAATGCCTCGGCGGTCATTTGCCGGTAGTCCACTTCGACGCCGGACTCCAGGCGGTGGATGCGCGCCACTTCCAGCGGCGCCTCGCTCATGTCGATGCCGGTGACCTCGGCGCCGCGCTGCACCATACTCTCCGCCAGTATGCCGCCGCCACAGCCGACATCTACCAGGCGCCTGCCCGCCACCGGCGAGCGCTGGTCGATGTAGTTGGCGCGCAGCGGGTTGATCTGGTGCAGGGGCTTGAAGTCGCCGTTGCGGTCCCACCAGCGTGAGGCCAGTTCATTGAACTTGGCGATTTCCTTCTCGTCGACGTTTTGCAGGGTTTCGCTCGATGCCTGACTGCTCATGGTGTCCTCAGAAAATGATAGCTGCTAGCCGGATACGATGGTCTTCGCCCAGCGGTTTGCGCGTGTCAACACATCGTCCAGGTCCAGGCTCAGCAGGCGGCGTTCCGCCAGCAGCGCCTTGCCGGCTACCCAGCTGTGGGTGACCTGCTCGGCGTCGGTAGCGTAGACCAGCTGGGATACCGGGTTGTACAGGGGCTGGGTCTCGGGCTGGGCAAAATCCACCGCCACCAGGTCTGCCAGTTTGCCGACTTCCAGGCTGCCAATGTCCTCCTGCAGGCCCATGGCGCGGGCGCCATTGATGGTGGCCATTTCCAGTACCGTGGCGGCGGGCAGGGCGGTGGCATCGCCCTCGCCATGCTTGGCCAGCAGGGCGGCGCTGCGCATCTCGCCGGGCAGGCTCAGGTCATTGTTGCTGGCAGCGCTGTCCGTACCCAGCGCCACGTTGACGCCGGCGGCCAGCAGTGCCGGCACCGGGCAGCGGCCCGACGCCAGCTTCATATTGGATTCCGGACAGTGAATGACATGGGCGCCCACTTCCGCCAGCAGTGCGATCTCGTCCTCTTCCACTGAGGTCATGTGCACGCACTGGGTGCGCGGGCCGATCAGCCCCAGCTCGTAAAGCCGCGCCAGCGGCCGCTGGCCGTGCTCAGCCAGGCTGTCCTCGATTTCCCGGGCGGTTTCGTGCAGGTGGATGTGGATAGGCAGATCCAGCTCCGCCGCCAGCATCGCCACCTTGCCCAGCGCCGCCGGGTTGACCGTATAGGGGGCGTGTGGCCCGAACACCACCTGCAGCAGCTCGCTGTGCTTGTGGTCGTCGCGCAGGGCCAGCCCCTTGCTGATGTAGTCGTCACTGTCCGCACCCCAGGCGCTGGGGAAGTCGAAAATCGGGAAGCTGAGCTGACAGCGCACGCCGACCTGCTGGGCGACATCGGCCACCACGTTGGGGAAGAAGTACATATCGGAGAAACAGGTGGTACCGGCGCGCAGCATCTCGGCGATGGCCAGTTCGGCACCGTCGCGCACAAACTCGGCGCTGGCGTGCTGCATCTCCAGCGGCCAGATATGCTCCTCCAGCCAGGGCATCAGCGCCAGGTCGTCGGCGTAGCCGCGCAGCAGGCTCATGGCGGCGTGGCCATGGCTGTTCACAAACCCCGGGAACAGGGCGTGGCCGGGCAGGTCCAGCACCTCGGCGGCGGTGATCGTCTGCGCCTGCTCGCGTGGCAGGATGGCGCTGATACGGCCATCGGCAATCGCCAGGCTGTGGTTCTCCAGCACCTCGCCGCGGGGCACGACCGGGATGATATGGCCGGCGTGGATGAGGGTATCTGCTTGGGTCATGGGGCTGGTGTCAGGGGTAACTTCCGCTCTTGACTGTCCGGGTTTTGGCCTTTGACGACGCCCGCAGGGAGCTGCCGTTTCGGGGCGCCAGTATACCCGTAATCCGGGAAAAAAATGGCGCGAAAAATGCTTTATCCGTATAATCGGCCGTTTACGTCAACGGGTTTCGGAATAAGCAATACATGGGTGATTTAGCCAAGGAAATCCTGCCGGTAAACATCGAAGACGAGCTCAAGCAGTCCTACCTGGACTATGCCATGAGCGTCATCGTGGGGCGGGCCCTGCCGGACGTTCGCGACGGCCTCAAACCGGTACACCGCCGGGTGCTGTTCGCAATGAACGAGCTCAACAACGACTGGAATAAAGCCTATAAGAAATCCGCCCGTATCGTCGGTGACGTGATCGGTAAGTACCATCCCCACGGCGACTCCGCCGTCTATGACACCATCGTGCGCATGGCACAGCCCTTCAGCCTGCGGTACATGCTGGTGGACGGCCAGGGCAACTTTGGCTCCATCGACGGCGACTCGGCGGCGGCCATGCGCTACACCGAAATCCGCATGCAGAAGATCGCCCACGACCTGCTGGCTGACCTCGACAAGGAAACCGTCGACTTTGTGCCGAACTACGACGGCACCGAGCAGATTCCGGACGTGCTGCCGACGCGCGTGCCCAACCTGCTGATCAACGGCTCCTCGGGTATCGCCGTGGGCATGGCGACCAATATTCCGCCCCACAACCTCACCGAGGTGGTCAGCGCCTGCCTGGCGCTGCTGGATAACGCCGAGCTAACGGTCGACGAGTTGATGGAGCATATTCCCGGGCCGGACTTCCCGACCGCGGGCATCATCAACGGCCGTGCCGGCATTGTGCAGGCCTATCGCAGCGGCCGCGGCCGCATCTACGTGCGCGCCCGTACCGAGATCATCAGCGACGAGAAAACCGGCAAGGACACCATTCTCATCCATGAGCTGCCCTACCAGGTCAACAAGGCGCGGCTGATTGAGAAGATCGCCGAACTGGTGAAGGACAAGAAGATCGAGAGCATCACCGAGCTGCGCGACGAATCCGACAAGGACGGCCTGCGGGTGGTGATTGAGCTGCGTCGCGGCGAAGTCGGCGATGTGGTGCTCAACAACCTGTTTGCCCAGACTGCCCTGCAGCAGGTGTTTGGTATCAACATGGTGGCGCTGGTCAATGGCCAGCCCAAGGTGCTCAATCTCAAGGAGATCATTGAGGCCTTTATCCGCCACCGCCGTGAGGTGGTCACCCGTCGCACGGTCTACCTGCTGCGCAAGGCCCGCGAGCGTGGCCATGTGCTGGAAGGCCTCACCGTGGCGCTGGCCAACATCGACCCGGTCATCGAGCTGATCAAGGCCTCCACCAATGCCGCCGAGGCCCGCGAGAAGCTGATCGCCGAGCCCTGGTCACCCGGCGATGTCACCGCCATGCTGGAGCGCGCCGGCAGCGATGCCTGTCGCCCGGACGGCCTCGAGGAGCAATACGGTCTGCGCGACGGCAAGTACTACCTGTCTCCGGCCCAGGCCCAGGCCATCCTGGAACTGCGCCTGCACCGCCTCACCGGCCTGGAGCAGGAAAAACTGATCCAGGAATACCAGGAGAAGCTGGCCGAGATCGCCGACTACCTGGAAATTCTCTCCGACCCGGACCGCCTCAAGCAGGTCATCCGCGAAGAGCTGCAGGAAATCGTGGAGAGCTACGGCGACGAGCGCCGCACCGAGATTACCGACTCCGCCGCCGACCTGACGGTGGAAGACCTGATCACCGAGGAAGACCGGGTGGTCACCATCTCCCACGGTGGCTACGCCAAGACCCAGCCCCTGACCGACTACCAGGCCCAGCGCCGCGGCGGTATGGGCAAGTCGGCCACCGCCGTGAAGGACGAGGACTTTGTCGAGCACCTGCTGATCGCCAGCACCCACGACACCATCCTCTGCTTCACCAATGTCGGCAAAGTGTACTGGCTCAAGGTCTACCAGATCCCGGTCGCCGGGCGCGGCTCCCGTGGCCGGCCCATGGTCAACCTGCTGCCGCTGGATGAGGGCGAGCGGGTCACTTCCATCCTGCCGGTGGCGGAGTACACCGAGGGTCACTACATCTTCATGGCTACCGCCAGCGGCACCGTCAAGAAAACCGCGCTCACCGACTTCTCGCGTCAGCGCAGCGTGGGTCTCAGGGCCCTGGAACTGGAAGAGGGCGATGTGCTGGTGGGTACCGCCATCACCGACGGCGAGCAGGACGTCATGCTGTTCTCTACCTCCGGCAAGGCGGTGCGTTTCAAGGAATCGGACGTGCGTGCCATGGGCCGCACCGCTCGCGGCGTGCGAGGGATCAAACTGCAGGACGACCAGCGCATGATTTCGCTGATCATTCCGGCGGAGGGCGGACGCGTGCTGACCGTCAGCCAGAACGGTTACGGCAAGCGTACCCATGTCACCGAGTTCCCCACCAAGGGTCGCGGCACACAGGGTGTGATTGCCATCCAGTGCAGCGACCGCAACGGTGAGCTGGTAGGCGCCGTGCAGGTGTTCGACGGCAACGAGCTGATGCTGATTTCCGACCAGGGAACCCTGGTGCGGACCCGTGCCGATGAAGTGTCGGAACAGGGCCGCAACACCCAGGGCGTGCGCGTGATTCGCCTCAAGGACGGTGAACAACTGGTGGGCATCGAACGTATCGAGGAAGCTGAGGACGAGTTGCCCGGTGAAGCCGGCGACGGTTCTGCATCCAGCGATGACGGGGACTCCTGACGGCAGCTCGCCACGTCGGCTGCGGCCGGGTTTCTCTACCCAGACATTGCGATAGCTGTGTTGCTAAAGCCTTAGTGCAAAAGCTGTAGTGCAAAAGCCGCATTGCTATCGCTGATAGTCGCTATACGTTGCCCCGCCTAGCCGACAGGGCGCATTGCCTGTAAGTTGCGCTCCCTGGTTGGCGGCATACGCGCCGCCGCACACGACATTGCAGGCCAGCCTGCAGCGAAAACACTGGAGACGTAAACAATGGCTCGTAAGTACAACTTCTGCGCTGGCCCGGCAGCCCTGCCGGAAACGGTACTGGAACAGGCCCGTGACGAACTGCTGGACTGGCAGGATGCGGGCCTGTCGATCATGGAGATGAGCCACCGCAGTCCCGAGATCGTCGGTATCTACGAGCGCGCCGAGCACGACCTGCGCGATCTGCTGGCCGTCCCGGACAACTACAAGGTGTTGTTCCTGCAGGGCGGCGCCAGCACGCAGTTCGGCGCGGTGCCGTTAAACCTGACCCGGGGCGACGCCAGCGCGGATTACGTCAACACCGGCCAGTGGTCCAAAAAGGCTATTGCCGAGGGCAAGCGCTACCTGAATGTGAACGTCGCTGCCAGCGCCGAGGACAGCAACTTCTCTACGATACCGCCGCGGGATAGCTGGCAGTTGAGCAACGGTGCCGCCTACCTGCACTACACCCCCAATGAAACCATTGGCGGCGTCGAGTTTTTCTGGACGCCCGAAGCAGACGCGCCACTGGTAGTGGATATGTCTTCCACCATTCTCAGCCGGCCCATCAACGTTGCGGACTACGGGGTAATCTACGCCGGCGCCCAGAAGAATATCGGCCCGGCCGGCCTGACCCTGGTGATCGTGCGCGATGACCTGTTGGGCCAGGCCCACCCGCTGTGCCCGGCGATGCTGAACTGGCAGGTCGCCGCCGAGGCGGAGTCCATGTACAACACGCCGCCCACCTTTGCCCTGTACCTGGCGGGGCTGGTGTTCCAGTGGCTCAAGGCCCAGGGCGGTCTGGCCGCCATGGAAACCCTCAATCGTCGCAAGGCCAGCAAGCTCTACGGCTATATCGATGACAGCGCCTTCTACGCCAACCCGGTGGAGACCGCCAGCCGCTCGCTGATGAATGTGCCGTTTACCCTGGCCAATTCAGAGCTCGACAAGGCCTTTCTGGCGGAAAGCGAGGCGGCGGGTCTGCTGAATCTGAAAGGCCACCGCAGTGTGGGCGGCATGCGCGCCAGCATTTACAATGCGGTGCCTGAGGCCGCCGTTGATGCGCTGATTGACTTCATGCGGGATTTCGAGGCGCGAAACGCCGGCTGAGCCCAAGCCTCGCCAGGAAAGCGACTATGGACAAGCCCGGATCTGACGACAAGAGCCCGGATAACAGCAGCACACCGCGCGAGCTGATGCAGGTCCGTGATGAGATCGACAGCATCGACCGGGAAATCCAGGGCCTGATAAACCGGCGTGCGCGCTGCGCCCAGGAAGTGGCCGATATCAAGATGGCCGATGCACAGGCTGCCCGTGAGAGTGGCCAGGGCAGCGGGAAAAACGCCGGGCAGGATGCGGTGTTCTACCGCCCCGAGCGTGAGGCCCAGGTGCTCAACCGCATCAAGGAGCGCAACGATGGCCCCCTGCAGGGTGATCGCGTCGCCTTCATCTTTCGCGAAATCATGTCCGCCTGCCTGGCACTGGAGCGCCCGCTGCAGGTGGCTTACCTGGGCCCGGAGGGCACGTTCACCCAGGCTGCCACCATCAAGCACTTTGGTCACGCGGTGGTCAGCATTCCCCAGGGCACGATCGACTCGGTGTTCAATCAGGTGCAGGCGGAAGACTGCAACTACGGCGTGGTGCCGGTAGAAAACTCCACCGAGGGCATGGTCAGCCACACGCTCGACAATTTCATGGATTCCAGCCTGAAGATCTGTGGTGAAGTGGAAATGCAGATTCACCATCATCTGCTGGCTGGCACCCAGACCGGTTTCAACGACATCCAGCGCGTGTGTGCGCACCAGCAGGCGCTGGCCCAGTGCCGCGGCTGGTTGGAGCATTACCTGCCGGGCATCGAACTGCAGGCCGTGTCCAGCAACGGTGAGGCGGCGCGGCTGGCGGCCGTGCAAACCGGCACCGTGGCGATTGCCGGTGATATGGCCGCCGACCAGTACGGACTGGAGAAGCTGCACCAGAACATCGAGGACTCGGCCCACAACACCACGCGCTTCCTGGTGATTGGCCGCGACGAGATTCCCCCCAGCGGCACCGACAAGACCTCCATTATCGTCTCCAGCCGCAACAAGCCCGGCGCCCTGTTTGAGCTGCTGGAACCGTTCCGGGATGCCGGGGTGAGCCTGACTCGCATCGATACCCGGCCGTCGAAAACCGAGAAGTGGGCCTATGTGTTCTTCATCGAATTCGAGGGCCACCTGCAGGACGCGAACATCGCTGAGATCATGAGCGGCCTGGAAGAGCATTCCATTCTCCTCAAACCGCTGGGGTCCTATCCCAAGGCGGTTCTCTAGTCCATGGCTGAAAAACTCGACAAGGTCTCGGTCATCGGCCTGGGCCTGATCGGTGGCTCCCTGTGTCGCGCGCTGCGCGATTCCGGCTTTGCCAGCCGGGTGGTGGGCTGCGATCGCAATGCCGAAGTCGGCGAGCAGGCGCTGGCGCTGGATGTGATCGACGGCTTCGAGACCGACCTCGATCTTGCCCTCAGCGGGGCTGAGCTGGTGGTGATTGCCACCCCGACCCTGGCCGCCGCCGAGGTGCTGGCTGAGGTGCTGGTGAAGTTGCCCGCCGAGGCCGTGCTGACCGATGTGGCATCGGTGAAAGGCAATCTCGTGACGGCCTACCGGGAAGCACGAGAAGCCATCGAAGCTGACGATACCCTGTCGCTTGCCGGGGTTGCTGAGTATGTGCCCGGCCATCCCATCGCCGGCTCCGAGCGCAGCGGCGTGGAGGCCTCGCGGCCTGACCTGTTTGATGCCCACCGCGTTATTCTTACGCCGCTGGCCGAGGGCGATGCCGAAGCGCTGGCCCTGGTGCGACGGATGTGGGAAGCCACGGGCGCTGAAGTCGTCAATATGACGGTGGCCCAGCACGACGCCATCCTGGCGGCCACCAGCCACCTGCCCCATATCCTGGCCTTTGCGCTGGTGGATGCGCTGTCCCGCAGCGAGCTTAGCGACGACATTTTTCGCTTTGCCGCTGGCGGATTCCGCGACTTTACCCGTATAGCTTCCAGTAACCCGGTGATGTGGCGCGATATCGCGCTGGCCAACCGGGAGCCACTGGTGCAGGCCATCGACGAATTCAGCCAACACCTCGCCACCCTGCGCGAGGCGGTAGCGAATGGCGATGGTGAGGCCCTGGAGTCCACCTTCTCTGACGCCCGCGAGGCGCGGGAAGACTTCATCAGGAAGCAGCAACGCTAAGGAGCCCTGTTTGGAATTCAGTATTCACCCCGGCGGTACGATCAGCGGGGAAGCCCGCGTCCCCGGCGACAAATCCATTTCCCACCGCTCCATCATGCTGGGCTCCCTGGCCGACGGTGAAACCCGGGTACGCGGTTTCCTGGAGGGTGAGGACGCGCTGGCCACCTTGAAGGCGTTCCGCGCAATGGGGGTCGATATCGAACGACCCGCCGAGGGCGAGGTCCTCATCCAGGGGGTGGGGCTGAAGGGCTTATCGGCGCCGGCGGCGCCGCTTGACCTAGGCAACTCGGGCACCTCTATCCGCCTGATGTCGGGCCTGCTGGCGGGCCAGGCCTTCGACAGCGAGTTGAGCGGCGATGCCTCCCTTTGTTCGCGACCCATGGGACGGGTGATCACGCCGCTGACACAGATGGGTGCCCAAATCAGCGGCAGCGAGGGCGAGCGGCCGCCGCTGCGCATCTCTGGCGGTCGCACCCTGAGCGGTATCCACTACGACCTGCCCATGGCCAGTGCCCAGGTGAAGTCCTGCGTACTATTGGCGGGTCTCTATGCCGATGGGCGCACCTCGGTGACCGAGCCTGCGGTCACTCGCGACCACACCGAACGCATGTTGCGCGGTTTTGGCTATGACGTGACGCGCGACGCTGCGGGCGTGATCAGCCTGCAGGGCGGCGGTAGTCTGCAGGGTTGTGAGATTGATATCCCGGCGGATATTTCCTCGGCGGCTTTCTTTATGGTGGCCGCCAGTATTGCCCCCGGCTCGGATCTGTTGCTGACGCATGTGGGCATGAACCCCACTCGCACCGGCATCGTCGAGCTGCTGCGTATGATGGGCGCCGATATTACCGTGCAGGATGAAACCGAGGTGGGCGGCGAGCCGGTCGCTGACCTGCATATTCGCGCCGCCCCGCTGCGCGGTATCGAGATTCCCGAGAGCCTGATTCCGCTGGCGATCGACGAATTCCCGGTGTTGTTTGTCGCTGCAGCCTGTGCCGAAGGCCGCACCGTGCTGCGCGGTGCCGAGGAATTGCGCGTCAAGGAAAGCGACCGCATCGCTGCCATGGCCGAGGGGCTGGCGACACTGGGTGTCGCCACCGAGGTGTTGGAAGACGGCATTATTATTGAAGGCTTTGGAGCCGGCGGCAGCTTTGGCGGCGGCAGCGTCCACAGCTATCACGATCACCGCATTGCGATGTCTTTCGCCGTGGCGGCGCTGCGCGCCAGGGACCGTGTGGTGGTCAGCGAAGCGGACAACGTCGCCACCTCCTTCCCCGGTTTCGATGCCCTGGCGCGCGGACTGGGCCTGCAGATCTCGGTAAAGAACCCCGTCGATGACTGAGGTGCCGGTCATCTGCATCGACGGGCCTTCCGGCGCTGGCAAGGGCACCATCGCCCATATGCTGGCCGAGGAGCTTGAGTGGCACTTGCTCGACTCCGGCTCCCTGTACCGGGTGACGGCCTTTGCCTGCCTGCACGACGGGGTCGGGCTGGACGACGAGAGCAAGGTCGCGGAAGTGGCCCGCCACCTGGATGTGCGATTCGAGCAGGCCTCCAGCGGCGAGGTGCTGGTCTACTACCGGGACGTGGATGCCAGCAGGGCGATCCGCACCGAGGAGGGCGGTCGCGGCGCGTCCACGGTGGGCGCCATGCCCCTGGTGCGCGAGGCCCTGTTGCAGCGCCAGCGCGACTTTGCCCAGGCCCCGGGACTGGTCGCCGACGGTCGTGATATGGGCACGGTGGTTTTCCCCAACGCCCCCCTCAAGTTTTTCCTCACGGCAAGCGCCGAAGAGCGTGCCCGCAGGCGCTATAAGCAGTTGATAGATAAGGGGGAAAGTGTTAGTCTCCCGCGCCTTTTAAGGGACATCGAGGAACGTGACGAGCGAGATCGCTCCCGTTCAGTGTCTCCTTTGTTGCCGGCCGACGATGCCATTGTCATCGACAGCACGGCGACACCCATCGATGCCGTGTTCGCAAAGGTCATGGCCGATGTCACTACCCGGTTCGGGACTTGACCAGCAAATGGTCCTGGCCCGGGTGATGTTAACTGACCCGGGCCAACTGGTGGCGCGGCCAACCATATAGGTATCGTTAATGAGCGAAAATTTCGCTGAACTGTTTGAAGAAAGCCTGAAGACCGTCGACATGCAGCCCGGCGCCATCGTAACCGGCGTGGTGATCGACATCGACAACGAGTGGGTGACCGTACACGCGGGCCTCAAGTCTGAAGGCATTATCCCGCGCTCACAATTTGAAGACGCCAGCGGCGAATGCGCGCTGGCCGTGGGCGACGAAGTCCAGGTTGCGCTGGAAACCGTGGAAGACGGCTTTGGGGAGACCCGCCTGTCTCGCGAGAAGGCCAAGCGCGCAGAAAGCTGGAAAGAGCTGGAAGCTGCCCACGAGGCAGACAAAGTATGCAAGGGTGTTATCAACGGCAAGGTCAAAGGTGGCTTTACCGTGGATATCAATGGCATCCGCGCGTTCCTGCCGGGCTCTCTGGTAGACGTCCGTCCGGTTCGCGAAACCGTGCACCTGGAAGGCCAGGAGCTGGAATTCAAGGTCATCAAGCTCGACCAGAAGCGCAACAACGTTGTTGTGTCGCGCCGTGCAGTCATGGAGCAGGCCAACAGCGCCGAGCGCGAAGCCCTGCTGCAGACCCTGCAGGAAGGCATGAGCATCAAGGGTATCGTCAAGAACCTGACCGACTACGGCGCCTTCGTAGACCTGGGCGGTGTCGACGGCCTGCTGCACATCACCGACATGGCCTGGAAGCGCATCAAGCACCCGAGCGAGATTGTCGAAGTCGGCCAGGAAATCGACGTCAAGATTCTCAAGTTCGACCGCGAGCGCAACCGCGTTTCCCTGGGCCTCAAGCAGCTCGGTGAAGATCCCTGGGTGGACATCACCAACCGCTACCCGGAGAACAGCCGCGTTATGGCCCGCATTACCAACCTCACCGACTACGGCTGCTTTGCCGAGCTGGAAGAGGGTGTGGAAGGCCTGGTACACGTCTCCGAGATGGACTGGACCAACAAGAACGTACACCCCTCCAAGATCGTCCAACTGGGCGACGAGGTCGAGGTGATGGTCCTGGACATCGACGAAGAACGTCGTCGTATCTCCCTGGGTATCAAGCAGTGCCAGCAGAACCCCTGGGACGCGTTTGCCTCCACCTACTCCAAGGGCGACAAGATCACCGGTTCCATCAAGTCCATCACCGACTTCGGTATCTTCATCGGCCTGGAAGGCAACATCGACGGCCTGGTACACCTGTCCGACATCAGCTGGAACGAAGCTGGCGAAGAGGCGGTTCGCAACTACAACAAGGGCGACGAGATTGAGACGGTTATCCTCTCGATCGACCCCGAGCGCGAGCGCATCTCCCTGGGCGTCAAGCAGCTGGAAGACGATCCCTTCAACAACTACGTTGCTGAGAACGACCGCGGCGCGGTTGTCACCGGCAAGGTCACCAGCGTTGACGCCAAGGGCGCCACCGTCGAGCTGGCCGAAGACGTTGAAGGCTACCTGAAAGCTTCCGAACTGAGCCGCGACCGCGTCGAAGACGCCCGCAACGTGCTCAAGGAAGGCGAGGAAGTCGAAGCCAAGATCATCAGCGTTGACCGCAAGAACCGCGGCCTGTCCCTGTCCATCAAGGCCAAGGACTAC
>JANQIO010000107.1 GCA_028282105.1 Halieaceae bacterium
CGCCATCCTTGTTCAGCACCGCAAAGCCCGAGGCATTGCTGAGCCCGGGTGCGCCGCGCCAGGGCTCTACGTCAATGCCACGGAAATTGGTCGACAGTCGCCAGTCGCGCTCGGTATTCATGATGTCGCGCACACTGAATTCGACCTGCTCCAACTCCCCGGTTGGCGACAGCCGCGACAGGACGTCCTGGGCGGTGTCGGGCAGGAGGCCAGCGCCCGCGAGGTACTCCGACAGCGTCCCCAGCTCCAGGTCCGCCAGCCGCAGCGTGATATCCCCGCCGCCGTAGCGGCCGGTCAGGCTCGGTATCAGCACCGAGCGACCGGCGCCAATCAGCTCAATGTCACGAGCCCGAAAGTCCCAGGCCTGGTCCCGATAGTCCGCCGCCGCAGTGACGCCCAGGCGTTCAAAATTCCAGGGGCTGGCCTCGGTGTCGCGCTGTTTGAGAGCCACTGATTCGCCGGCCAGCCGATTGGCGACCTGCACCTTGCCCCTGTCCAGCTTGAGCCAGAGATCGTTCTCAACACGACCCGAGAGCGGCTCCAGGCCCGCCTGCGCCAACAAATCATCAAACAGGGCCAGGTCGCCGAGCTCGGACTTGAGATGAAACAGGCCGCTGAAGCTGCGGAAGTCGGTCAGGCTGCCGTCGCCCTCTGCCGCCAGCCGGAACCAGGCGTCACGGTCCGGCGCCCGCAGGCTGAGCTGCACACGGCGGAAATCACCGTCCCGCTGTAACTCGGCCTGTACAAAGGACACGCGGGTAACTTCATCACGGTCCAACTCCAGCGCCAGTTCATCCAGCGTCAGCGCCTCCGCGTTAAAAACAAACTCATTGAGAGTGGCGGTGAGATTGCCCTGGTTGCCGCCGGGAATACCGGCGATGGACAACTGGCCATCCGCACTCACGTCCACATGAATGCGGCCACCGCGGGCAGTCAGGGCAAACAGCCGGGGCGACATACTCCGCAGCGTGTCGAAGACGTCCAGTTCCAGGAACAGGCTGTTGAACTCAAGGCCTACCGGCGCCTGCGGGTCGTCACCGAGAACGCGCAGGCCGCGAGCCTCCAGTCGCGGCGACAGGGAACGCCAGCTACCGCTGAGCCTGTCGATCTCCAGGGTGAAGGGCAGGCGCTGATTGGCGGCCTCGATAATCTGCTGCTGATACTGGGCGACATTGCCCATCAGCAGCCGGCCGGCACTGCTGTAGACCGCCAGCAGGACGATAAGCAGTACGATCAGTGACCAGAGCCATGTAGTGAGCCGTTGCAGCACGTTTACGTTAAACCGATTCCTGCGCCGGTACAGCTGACTCGGCGCGATACAAACCTTAGAGCAGTATAATGTCGAACTGTTCCCGGCTGTACATGGGCTCTACCTGGAACTGCAGGGATTTTCCCGCCAGCGCTTCCAGGTCAGCCACGGTCGCCGAATCCTCGTCCAGCAGGCGGTCCACCACTTCCTGGCAGGCGCGCACCATCAGGGTGTCCGCATCGTAGGCCCGCGCTTCCCTGAGAATGTCGCGGAAAATCTCGTAGCATACGGTCTGCGCTGACTTGAGCCTGCCGCGTCCACCGCAGGCCGGGCAGTCTTCGCACAGCACATGGGAGAGACTGTCGCGGGTGCGCTTGCGGGTCATTTCCACCAGACCCAGCTCGGACACCCCGGTGATCACGGTGCGCGCCCGGTCTTTCGCCATCGCCTTTTCCAGGGCACGGAACACCTGGCGCCGGTGTTCCGCATCCCGCATGTCGATAAAATCGATGATGATGATGCCGCCCAGGTTGCGCAGCCGAATCTGCCGCGCCAGCGCCGTAACCGCTTCCAGGTTGGTTTTGTAGACCGTTTCCTCCTGGTTGCTGCGGCCCACAAAGCCGCCGGTATTCACGTCTATGGTGCTCATGGCCTCAGTCTGGTCGATGATCAGGTAGCCGCCAGATTTGAGCGGCACCTTGCGCTCCAGCGCCCGACCGATTTCATCCTCTATGCCATAGACGTCAAACAGCGGACGCGTACCCCGGTAGTGTTCCAACAGGGGGGCTAATTCAGGCACGTAGTCCTCGCAGAAATCGCGCAGCCGCTGGTAGGCCTCTTCGCTGTCCACCCGGATGCGCTCAAGTCCCGGCCGCGCCAGGTCGCGCACCGAACGCTGGTAGAGCTGCCAGTCCTCGAACAGGCGGGCCGGCGCCTGCTGTTCTGCGCCGCGGCGCTTGACCACTGTCCACAGCCGTTTGAGAAATCTCAGGTCGGCTTCCAGTTCTTCCGGGCCCACACCCTCTGCCGCAGTACGCAGGATATAGCCGCCCTCGCCCATATCCTGGGCCGCTACCGCCGCATCGAGCTGAGAACGCAGGCGCGAGCGCTCATCGTCATCTTCAATCTGCTGGGAGATTCCGATGTGCGGCGTGCGCGGCATGTACACCAGGTAGCGCGACGACAGGGAGAGCTGGGTCGTGAGACGGGCGCCCTTGCTACCCAACGGCTCCTTGATGACCTGCACCATGACCTGCTGGCCCTCACGCAGCTGCTCGCGTATATCCTCGGTGGCAGCAGCACGCACTTCCAGGCCGTCCTGCCCGAGGGGGTAGATATCGTTCACGTGGATGAAACTGGTGCGCTCCTCGCCGATGTCCAGGAATGCCGCCTGCATCCCCGGCAGCACACGCACCACCTTACCCAGATAGACATTGCCGAAGATGCCGCGGGTGGCGGCGCGCTCGATGTGGATATCCTGGAGCACGCCGTGATCCACCACGGCCACGCGCGTTTCCAGTGGAGAGACATTGACCAGCAGCTCTTCACTCATGGCTATCCGCGCTGCCGTCCAGCGCCGTGGGCACGCCCACGCGCCTGAGTAGATCCCAGGTCTCCGCCAGGGGCAGGCCGACGATGCCGCTGTAGCTGCCAACCAGGGTTTCGACAAACGCACCGGCCAGCCCCTGGATACCGTAGGCACCCGCCTTATCCCAGGGTTCATCGGTGAGCAGGTAGGCCTCACACTGCTCGCGATCGAGGCCGCGGAACTGCACGCGGCTGTCACTCAGCGCCTCCTCCACCTGGGCGCCGAGGCGTACGCAAACAGCGGTCAGCACCTGGTGCTCCCGGCCACTGAGCCTTGCCAGCATGGCCAGTGCATCGAAGCGGTCTTCGGGTTTGCCCAACACCTGGCCGTCCAGCACCACGGTAGTATCGGCCGCCAGCACCGCCACGCCATCTCCAACCCGGGCCTGCACGGTGGCAGCTTTTTCCCAGGCCAGGCGCGCCACGTACTCCTCAACAGGCTCTCCGGACAGCTGGCGCTCGTCGATATCGGCGGCCTGCTGCGTAAAACTGACTCCCAGCTGTTGCAGCAGGGCAGCGCGGCGCGGCGACTGGGAGGCCAGGACCAGGTCGACCATGACTTCAGGCCACCCGGAAGTAGCGCCGCAGACCGCGCAGGGCTGTCAGTACCGCGGGCCAGAGCAGTGCACTGAGAAAGGCCGGCAGCAGGAACAACAGGCTGACGGCGCCCACGCCGGTCAGGTTCTGAATCCACTGGGACACCAACTGATTGATGCCCACCATCACAAAGATCACCGAGGCCTGCTGCAGCATATTGAATACTCGCAGGCGCTGGTACAGCACCAGGGCCAGGTAGGTCACTACCGACAGCGACAGGGCGTTTTGCCCCAGCAGCGAGCCCTCCAGCAAATCCAGCAGCAGTCCAACACTGAAAGCCGCAACAATGCCTACGCGCTGAGGCAGGGCGATCGTCCAGTAGATCAGCACCAGAGTGACCCACTCCGGGCGCGCCCAGCGCAGCCCTGTGGGAAGCGGGTAGGCCGCCAGCACAAAGGCGACGGCAAAACTGAGGGCAATCACCCAGGTGCCCTGGGCGGGCTGTTGCACCACCGGCTACTCCTCCGCCTCGTCGCCGCGGGTAAACACCAGCAAGACGTGACGACTGCGGTTGAGTGCCGCGCTGGGTTGCGCCGCTACCCGGGCAAAGGCCTGGCCAGGATCAATCTCCACCTCGGTAACGGTTGCCACCGGGTAGCCTTCCGGGAAGCGGCCGCCCAGGCCAGAGCTCACCAAA